>CAIZXK010000651.1 GCA_903936865.1 uncultured Bacteroidales bacterium
CCGAATGAACTGGAGAATTGGGTTTCATAATCCCAAAGCATTATTTTATTGGTTATTTTTCCCCATCCTGTTATTTCTTTTACGAATTCTGCACTTGTTGGATCAGTTTCTATAGGTTTGCTTCGGTTAAGTTCTATCGAACATAGCGTAATCATTACATTATCCAATGGTTTTGTAATCAATGGAGGCTTGCGTGTGTATTGATAGGCTAAGGTAGTTATGATTTTGTCGGGAAAAACTTTGGCAACTTCATTTACAAATCTTACCATCAAACCGGATGGAGATCCTTCTTCTTTATCAATAGCATTGCATTTTTCGCACTCGCAGTGGTAGTAGTTATCACTCTGACTTACCGACCACAATTTAATTTTTGGATGATTTGCTATTTGTGTTTTTAAATCTTCAATAGTAATCTTTAACACATCAGGGTTCGATAAACAATATTGTCCGTAAGGAACACGAATTCCATTAATTAAAGAGAAATATTCGGGATGTTCGGCAAAATATTTGTCAGATGGAATGATACGTGGAAGTGTATGAACAAAATAACCACGATAAGTCCCATCATTCCATACATCTTTTACATCAATTGTTTTTCTGAATAAAGTGTATAGCGAATCTTTTGCAAATTCACCGTTTACTATTCTAATATCGGCTGGAGGAATTTGAGTATCATCTAGCTGAGGGATACTTATTGTTTCCTTGCTTGGTACATATTCTACCGATGGTGAATATTTACGGCAAAGCAGGTAATCTTCGAGAAATCCGGTAACTCCATAAATTATTCCTTTTGCAGAACCTCCTAAAATCAGAAGTTTTTCGCCATTGGTATAAAGATAATAACCATCTTCCTTTAGGGTTTTTCTTTTATCACTAATTATTTCATCTTTTGTTCGGTTGGTTAAACCAATTAGAATTTCCTGTTCTTTCGATTTTTTGCTATCATCAATGATTGGAAGTTCGCAAGTGGATATTTTCCTGATATAATCCTGCAAAAGTTTAGCAGCGGTTTGTTCATAATTACTTGCATTTTTGGGTATAATAATACGGTAATCGCTTTTGCCTTTATTTACTATTGTTATATTTTGTGCATAACTTATACTCAGGTTGAATATAATTATTCCGGAAATCAAAAGTTTTTTTATCATTGCATTACAGATTTATATTGCAAAGATAAATTATTTAGTAAAATAGTTTATAAAATTTCCTATTTTTAATACTATTGATTTTTTCGATTTTACTTTTTTTTTGTAGTATTTTTGTAAAAATAATTAATGGTATAATCAGGTTTTTATAAATTATATTTTTCAAGACAAACAAGATTTTTTTAAACAGAGTTCAGAAACTTTGGCATGATGATTTTAATAATGAAATTAAGTAATTTGGAAACAATTTCCAAAAAGCTGATATGCATTTTGTTATTCAGGTTTAATTATTTTTAAAATAGTATTCATAGTGTTAATTTTAAAACTTTAGATTTATTTTTTGATTTGAGGTAATAATATATTGTTAGATTCACTTATAATTTGAATTTTTATATATTAAAAATCAATATAATGGAAACAAAGATTATAAAAGGAGATTTTATCAAAGATAAAATCTTCATGGAAGTTAAAGATGAAATTGTAAAACTACAAAGTTTTCATAATAAAAAGCCGGGTATTGCTTTTATAGGATTTTCAACCGCACCATTATCAAAGTACAACATACCATTTCATGTGCAGTTGGCTCAAGCAGCTGGCTTTTATGTATTTCAGGATTTTCGTACAGATGATACATCAGAAGAAGATATGTATAAGTTGATTGACAACTTGAATGTAGATGATGATATTCATGCAATTGTCATTTTGCAGCCGTTACCTTCTCATCTTAACCCGATTAGAATTGTTAACAGAGTAAAATCCAAAAAAGAGGTTGAAGGTTTTCATCCACAAAATATGTTGAGTACTTTAATTCCGGATATTCAAACAGAAATTTATCCAATGTGTCTGCCTACCGCTTTGTATGAAATGATAAGAGAAACCCACATTCAATTTGTGAAAGATCAGGAATGGGTTTTCGTTCTTGATGATGAATTTGTTGATAATTCACTAACTATAATGGTTGTGAAATCAGCTGCTTCAAAAGTAGTGCCTCACGATAGTACTTTTACCATTATAAATAAAAGTTCAAAAAATTTAATAGAAACCTGCAAACGTGCTGATATTTTAGTAGTGGTAAGTAAGTTTCCTGAATATATTAAGGCTGAATGGCTTAAAGATGGTGTAGGTATTATCGATATTTATTCCAATTTAGTGAAAGAAGTGCAGAGTAAAGATAATCCCGGCAAAATGATTCCAATTATCAGAGGCGGTGTAAACCTTGATTCTGTTATTGGTAAAGCCAGTTTTATTTTACCTATACCTGGTGGTTTAATGACAGTTGTGCTTTCATTATTATTAAAAAATGCATTAACTGCTTTTAAAAATAGCATAAAGAATTAGATTTATTAAAAGCAATAAACATGGAAAAAATTTGATAGAAAAGAATATTGTATGTATTTGGAATCATATTATTTATAATTGGTTCAATTGATTTTTTGGAAGGATCCGTTTTAATTTTAGCAGGAATAATATTTATTTAAATTTCCAAATACCTTACAAAAGGGCATCATTATAAAGTCTTTTTAATAGCAGCAGTATTGATTGCATTTGGTGTTGCTTTTCTATTCTATCTTTCATCTTTAGCTGGTTTTAGTGATAAATAAGAACTGTCGTGGTGGTGGGGATTACTAATTTTGCCTTATCCAATTGGGTAGTTTGTAATAGTTATTTTGCTTTTAAAATTAGCTTTAATTAGAATGAAAAAAGAACATTACAATAAAAATCAATGCATTAAATGGTAATATATACTTGAAAATTTCTATATTCTTCAAATTATAAATTACTTAGTTGGTATTCAATTTTATAATACAGCTTTAAACAATCCTAAGATGCTGATATTGTTAATTTTAACAAAGAATCCATTGTTTTACAAAACATTTAGATAATCAGTTGATTAAACTTTTGCACGAAAAATTATTTTCAAAGTTTAACGAACTTTTAATTTAAAAAAGATAAAAATTAAATATGAAAACTATGTTTTAATGTTTACTTCAATTATCAAATTTGAATTTTAGGAATCACCATAAATTTGATTATTTTTTTAAAAATTAATATTAATTATATTTAACGAAGTAATAACACTTTGTTTTGCTACAAAAATGCATCTTTTAATATTATATGATTGATTTTATCTTAATAACATTCAGTATTATATAATTAATTAAGTATCTTAAATTATCTTTTATTTACATTTATTTGTTATTGAAAATATGATAGTTATAATTTATTTTAACAACTATTTAAAAATAATTTGTGAATTTGAATAAATTGGAAATTAATGAATTAATTTTGTAGTGTATTTTCAGAAAGTATTTATTTGGTTCTTGATATTATTTGAAAATCAATAAAAAATGAACTTAAAGAACCTAAATTTAAACAAACTGTAATGAAAAAATTTTATCTTATTATTATGTTTTCTGGCATCATTATGATGGGAACATTTAATGGTTTCGGACAGCTTGGCTTGCAGAATATCAAAATTTGCGTAATTTCTGATTTACACTATTTTGATAGTACGTTATTAATAAATGATGGGTATGCTTTTCAAATGTATCTGGCTCAGGACAGAAATTTACTAAAGGAAAGTCATGCAATCATGGTATCTCTCTTTGATTCACTTATTGCAGAACATCCGGATATTGTTCTGATAACGGGTGATATAACGAAAGATGGTGAATATATTTGCCATCAAAAAATTGCAACATTTCTGCAGAAATTAAAAAATGCGAATATTAAGGTTTTCGTTTCACCAGGGAATCATGATATTAATAATCCCAATTCATTTTCTTTTGATGGCGACACTGTTTATTCAGTTCCCACAATCACTCCTGTTCAGTTTAAAAGCATTTATAATGATTATGGCTATAATCAAGCTATTAAAGCTGACACTGCATCATTATCATATCTTTCAGAACCTTTTTCCGGATTGCAAATTCTTTCTATGGATGTTTGCCGTTTCGATTCTAACTACATAAATATGGAGCCTACCACCAGCGGTGGTTTCAAACCACATGTTCTTCAATGGGTCAAAGATCGCTTGCTCGAAGCTAAACTAAATAATAAAGTTGTGATTGGAATACAACATCATAATCTACTTGAACACTATTCTGGTCAGAATTTAATATTTCCTGAATATGTGATTGACGATAATGATACAATATCCACACAATTGGCAGACTTGGGCTTAAAAGTAGTTTTTACAGGACATTATCATGCTCAGGATATTATAGAAAAAACAACAGCTTTGGGCAATTCAATCTATGATGTTGAAACAGGTTCTTCTATAACTTATCCTTGCCCATACCGTATTATGAATTTAACTACTGATACTATGCTTAATATTGCAGGGAAACGTATTCAACAAATTAATTACAATACTGGATTATCTACGTTTCAACAGTATGCATTACAAGATATTCAAACAGGCTTGCAACCACAGGTAATTTATATGTTGATGTCACCACCTTATAATGTTGATTCTGCCACAGCATATACCATTGAACCTGCAATTACAGAGACATTTATTGCACATTTTGATGGAAATGAAGGAACACCTTCACTACAAACAGCTGCTATTATTGCTATGCTGCAACAGTCACCTAATTATGCTTTTATTGGTTATATTCTTGATGAAATCTGGAATGATTCAAATCCTGATGATTGGACCGTAAGTATTGATTTGAAAAATACTGCTTCTGGTATTGCAGAAATATTTGATATTAAAACGATTGTTATGTTTCCAAATCCTTCAAAAGGTATTTTTAATTTATTATTGCCTGAGATAAATAATAAGGTAGAAATAAAAGTTTTTGATGTCAATGGAAGAGTTATTTACGAATCAGAATCTATCAAAAATCGAAATATTATTATTGATATTTCTAATCAGTCAGCTGGACTTTATTTTATTCAGCTGGAAATAAATCATACAAAACTCACCAAAAAACTCATCCTGAATTAATTATAATATTAATTGAGTTATTTTTTCATTGTATTAATTTAAGAGAGGCTTAAATTAAACCTCTCTTAAATTAATTTATAACAAATAAATTGAAATTTATACAACTTATAAGTTCTTTAAATTATAACAAATGAAAAAGCTTTACATTTTATTTATAACATTTTGCACATTTAATAATGCAATAGCACAATGGACTAATCAAATTACAGATACACTAAATAGTTTGAATTCTGTTTATTTTAGCGATGTCAACACAGGTTTTGCAGTTGGCAATAATGGAATAATCATAAAAACAATAAATGGAGGAGGTTCTTGGAATTCTGTTTATTCAGGAAATATGCACGATTTATCTTCAGTTTGTATAACTTCTTCTGATACTGCTTATGTTGTTGGTGATGATGGTATTGGATATGCAGTTATTCTAAAAACAACTAATGGAGGTTCTACCTGGAATAATATGCTTTCAATTTATGAACATTATAGCTGGTTACTTTCAATTTGCTATACAGATGCCAATACGTTGTATGCAG
>CAIZXK010000652.1 GCA_903936865.1 uncultured Bacteroidales bacterium
GTACCATTCGCGGCAAAAGCGTTCGGCGTAGTCATAGCTATCGTATTAATTCTTAGTATGAATAATGCATTTAACCCGAGAACAAAATTCACAGAAGCCGAGGTAATGGTAATAACTGGCATATTAAAATTGATTTATAAAATATTTTACAAAATTGCTAATATTTTTTCATTTTTTATCCTTTAAAACGTAAATAATGTCGAAAATGTAACATTTTTTTTATTTATGATTTCTTTAACAAAATAATTGACAATATTAAACAATTATATTTCAGCATTTTATAATTTCTTCATCGGTTTAGTTAATTTTATTAACAACTAATGTATTGAAATTTTTATATTTTTGGAAAATAAAAACAAATAAATAAAACAAATATATATGAGAAAAATTTCGATTTTAATGCTATTAGCAATTTTTGTAATGATATTTTCTTGCAAAAAGGATGATACAAGTTCTAGTAGTTCTTCAAATGCAAATACTCCATTTGTAAATAAATCAGCAGAAGCAAGGAAAGCTGTACTTGAAGAATTTACCGGAGTTAAATGTGGATACTGTCCTGACGGACATAAAATTATGGAGGAAATAATGACGGAGAATCCAGGAAAAGCATTTTGTTTTAGTTTGCACGGAGGATCCTATTCAGTTCCTTATACTGGTGATCCTGATTTAACTTCTCCATGGTCACAAGCTATTATATCATTCACTCAGGTATCAGGTTATCCTGCAGGTGCAGTTAATCGTGAAGATTTGGACAATGATGGTAAAATTGCTATAGGAAGAGGTTCCTGGAAAGGCAATGTTGCAACGATAATAGGAAGTGGAAATTCGCCTGTTAATATTGGAATAAAAAGCACATTTGTTGCAAGCTCAAGAAAACTGACCGTAATAGTTCAATATTATTATACAGCAGATGGTGGTGGTGCAAATAAACTAAACGTTGGAATTACTGAAAGTGGAATTATGACTCAACAATCTGGTTCTAATCCTCCTGCACCTGCAAAATATGAACAAAAAAATGTTTTAAGAGACTTTTTTACTGGTCAATGGGGTGATGAAATTGCAACCACAACAGCAAAAACTTTTGGTGTAAAAACATACACATTTACAGTTCCAGCTACTTGGAATATAGATAAATGCCACGTTATCGCTTACATGACAAAAGGTGATAAATCCAAAATATACACTGGTGAAAAAGTAATAGCAAATGGTGGTGTAGCTAACTAATAAAAATATTTTACATTTTAAAAAGCCGGTTAAAGTTACCGGCTTTTTTTATGTATCTTATGTCCCTGTTATTTGAAAATTAAAGATTAGTATCATTTTGAAAATAAGCTAAAAAGAAAAATATTCAATAAAATAATTTTTATTTCTAAGTTGAATTAAATATGCTGCAATATAAACAATAAATGGTTGAAAAATATTAATAATATTTAATTTTCTATAGAATTCTGTTGTATTTTTGCAATATCATTAATTCTGGTATCATGCTGAAAAAAACATTTAAATTTTTAAAAGATAAGTACATCATAACAACTATCATATTTGCTATTTGGATGATAGCAATTGATAAAAACAACATTATAGCTCAGTTTAAACTTGTCGGTGATCTAAATGATTTAAGGGATAAAAAAGAATATTATTTAAAAGAAATTGAAAAAGATAAACAAGCAACCTACGAATTAAATACGAATAAAAAGACTTTAGAGAAATTTGCACGTGAGAAATATTTATTAAAAAAAGAAAATGAAGATATATTTCTCATAGTAAAAGAGCAAAATGAAGATTAGTTAAACTAAAAACTAATCGAATCTCCTTCTTTTATTTTATATTTATCAGCAAACCCAGCAATGACTTCAACCACAAACATTGCATCTTTATATGAAGGTAAAGATTCTTCATTTAATGGAATTGCCGATTTCTGAATGGAAACAATTCGTTTATCCTTTCCTACATAAATAATATCTAAAGAAATATAAGTATTTTTCATCCAAAAATATCTTGGAGATGCATCTTCAAAAATAAATAACATTCCCTGATTTTCCAACATATTCCTACGATACATCAAGCCTTTTTCACGAGTATATTCATCTTTAGCAATTTCAATATCAATTGTTTTAATTAATTGATTGGTTATGCTATCATCAATAAATTGAAGTGTACCATGTTTTACAAATTCGGGTTCATCTATTTTTACTTCCTCAACTTTTGTTTCTTCTTTTTTCTGGAAATTATTACTTAAATAGATAACTGCAATTATTACAATACCTGAAAAAATAATTATAAGTGGGAAAAAAAATCTTTTATTCATTTAAAATCAATTATTTGTAAATTAAATCAACATAAACGGGCAGGTGATCACTAAATCCTCCAGTATATTTTGGTCCGTTATAAGTTCTAAACGTTTTTAAACCCATATATGTTTCATCAGCAATCAATAAAAATTCAGCTTTAAAAATAAAAGCCCTGTTATTCTTTACTTTCCATCCTTTCGAAAGATTAATAAGAGAATTTGATACGATTATCTGATCTATCAAACTCCAATTCTCTCTAAATTTATTAGAACCTATTTTTTCAATAGTTTTCAAATTGCACATTAAATTATATAAATCTGTTTTCCTCAAATTAAAAGTATCGCATTTTGCATTTAAAAATTTACTAATACTTTCATCAGCAGGCTCATCATTAAAATCTCCCATTATTAATATGTTTGAATTACTATTGCTATTTAAGAGGCTATCAACTTTATTACGCAATAACGTGGCAACAAAATTTCGTTTTGGTATTGTAATATTAGCACCTCCAAACTTTGAAGGAAAATGATTAATAAATAAATGTATGGTATCATTATTAGCTATTATGCCTTTAACATACAATATATCACGTGTTTTCGATGATGTATCAAAAGGATATATTATTTTTATTGCTTCATTATAAATTGGTTTAAATTTATCGGAACGATAAAGGAGTCCAACATCAATTCCTCTTGAATCAGGTGAATCATGATGAATAAATTTATAGTTGAACTTTCGTAAAGGAGTTCCCATAGCTATATCTCCCATTACAAATTTATTTTCAACTTCACATACCCCTATTATTTCGGGTGGCTCCCAACCACCAACACTCAAAATAGCTTTATAAATACTATTTAATTTATTGGCATATTTTTCCCTACCCCAATGTTTCATTCCAAAAGAGGTATATTCATCATCAGAAGTAATACTATCATTTTGGGTATCAAAAAAGTTTTCGAGGTTATAAAACATAACTCTCAAGCCATTTTTACCCCTAATATCATCATCAAATCCTTCAAAATATAAACGATGCTGAGTATATACTTTATTTGAAAAAATGCAAAAAACAGATAAGAAAATCAAAAAATAATTTTTCATCAAAAAAGATTATTAGCTTTAATAGTTTTAATAAACTACGAAAGTACTTAAAAAATATTAATAATTCCAGAAATACTAAGTTTAAATGAAAATATTTAGCATACTTAAATCAAAAAACAGTATTTTTGTTGAAAATTTAATTTTAAAAATACAATGAAATTTGGAGTAGTTATTTTTCCCGGTTCCAATTGCGACCATGATATGATTTATGTACTAAAAAAAGTTATGAATCAAGAAGTTGTAGAGCTTTGGCATAAAAACACAGATCTTCAAAATTGCGATTTTATCGTTTTACCTGGAGGATTTTCTTATGGCGATTATTTAAGAAGTGGTGCAATAGCACGATTTTCTCCAATAATGGAAAAAGTAATAGAATTTGCAGATAAAGGAGGTTATGTTTTGGGTATATGTAATGGATTTCAAATACTTGTAGAAGCAAAATTACTTCCTGGTACACTTACAGCAAACAAGAATCATCAATTTATTTGCAAAAATACATTGATAATTCCACAAGAAAGTGAAAGTATCATAACAAAACAGCTAAGTAAAAAGGAAATATTAAAAATACCTATTGCTCATGGAGAAGGACGCTACTATGCTGATCATAATACCGTTAAAAAGCTTCAGGAAAATAATCAAATACTATTCAGTTATTGCGATGAAAATGGTAAAATAACACCAGAAGCTAATCCAAATGGCTCAACATTGAATATTGCTGGTATCTGTAATGAAAAACGCAATGTATTTGGTATGATGCCACATCCCGAAAGAGCTGCTGATCCTGCTTTAGGAAATATAGATGGCAAATTGATTTTTGATTCTATCATAAGTTCAATAAAATAAATCAAGGCATGTTATTGCCATATTTTTCATCAGATTTGATTGAAGCTGGCTGTGATGAAGCCGGAAGAGGTTGTTTAGCCGGACCTGTTTTTGCTGCTGCTGTAATCTTACCTAAAGACTATTCTAATCATAAGTTAAATGACTCAAAAAAATTAACTGAAAAGCAGAGAAATCTATTAAGAATTGAAATTGAGAAAGATGCTGTTGATTTTGCAGTTGAAAACCTTACAAATAATGTAATTGATGAAATAAATATTTTAAATGCATCTTTTGAAGCTATGCAAAATGCTGTTTGTAAGCTTAAAACTAAAGCAGAATTACTCTTAATTGATGGAAATCGTTTTAAAAACAGGGTCAACATACCTCATAAATGTATTATAAAAGGAGATGGAATTTATATGTCAATAGCAGCTGCATCAATCTTAGCAAAAACATACAGAGATGAATATATGAATGAAATTGACAATGAATTTCCTA
>CAIZXK010000653.1 GCA_903936865.1 uncultured Bacteroidales bacterium
AATTAAATAAAATAACTGATTATTTTACAATTAATTTTTTAGTTTTCTGATTTTCACCAACTTTTATAGTATAGAAATAAGTTCCTGAAGCAAATTTGCTTAAATCAATTTCTTCATTGTAGTTTCCTTGATTTTGAACTCCCTTGTTTAAAGTCATAATTGTTCTTCCTGTAATATCTGCAATTGAAATTGTTACATCTGAACGATTGTTTAGTTTATAAGCTATTTTAGTTGAAACAGATGCAGGATTTGGAGTATTTTGGAACAAGTAGAATGATGAGTTATCTAATTCATCAACACTTATTGCTGTTGAAGTTTTTAATCTGATCATACAAGGTTCGTTTCCTTTTGGATAATAATACCATTTATTATCAGTATCATAAATATACATGGTATAATTAGGTTGTTGATTAGTTGTTCCAATTGCTATCCATAAAGAATCTGAACCACCCATAGCCTGAACAGCAGCAAAATAAACAGAATCTTTGTGTAAAACAGGGTATCCAACTGTAAATCCTAAATTTAACTCAATAGGATTTGCAGATAAACTATTGTTGATTTCACTTGCTGTAATAGAATGATAATCTGATTCAGCAATTAAATTACGACCCCAGCCTTCGTAAAGCATTACTCTTGTATTTGCTCCGATAGTGGTACCACCTGCAACAACAAAAGAAATAGAAAGAGCTTTGGTATTTTGTGTAATTTCATACAAGTTGGCTATCTGATAAGCATCAACTACACCAGCTGTTGTTCCGTTCCAGGTACGCCATCCGTCGTAATTGTTATTATCTCTTGAGAACAATCCATTAACATCAGAGTTAACGGTAACTTTAGCAGTATCTTTTTGGTAAGATGATGGAACAGAATCACTGCTTGCAAACATTACAAATTTATAATTACCTTGATTCTGAATGGTTACAACATTAGTAACTTCAACGGTATCATGCTGTTGAAAAGCAATTGAAATTGGAGAAGCATTGGTTGAAGTTAAAGAAGTAGCTGAAACCAATTCTTTTACCGTTAAGTTAACATTATTCTGTGTTGCAGAACCTGCATTATTAATATCAGCTGCAAAAGATGCAGGAAAACTTTGACCAAAAGGAATCTGTGTATAACCACTCCACTCAAAAGGAGCATCAAAAGAAACAAAACCGATCCATGTTTCTTGAATTTCCAATCGGTTGGCAGCTAATTCACCAATAAAAACATTGTCAACAAATAAGTTATAACCATCATTACCTTCGTATTGGAAAGCGACTTTAAAATCAGTGGCTGTTGCATAATTAGTAAGTTTAAGACTTGCTAATTTATAAACAAATTCTCCAAATGCAGCAACTGAATCCTCTGTAAAAACGGTAGTCCAGGTAGTTCCGCCATTTGTACTTACTTTTACCCTGAAATCATAATTATCGTAAGGACTAACAGCATAATCATAGCTCATACTCCATCCAAATTCTAAAACAGGATTGGTTATAGTAGTTAAATTAACTGATGGACTAATTAACCATTCGTTTTGTGCTGTAGGAGGGCTTTGCCATAATACTCTTGCACACTTTGAACCAGTTTGAGATTGAGCAGCTGTGCCAACGGTCCATTGATATGAAGCATTAGTTGTTCCATTTGTTTTAGTCCAGTTTGCAGGAGGAAAAGTAGCTCCTTCAAAACCTTCTTCTAAAACAGAAAGTGTTGTGGTTGATTTAGTTGAACTAACACTTTTTGGAGTGTTTACTAAATCTGAATTGATAATGTTCGCATTTTTCTGAAACTTTTTTTCAGAAATTTGCTCGCCTTTTTGAGCATAAGTTGTAAAAGCAAATGCTAAAGACAATAATAAAAGAGTTAACTTTCTCATTTTTATTTATTTTAGTTTATTAATGTTTATTTTTATTGCAAAATTAATACTTTTTTTTAAAAAAGCATATAAATATAAATTAATACGTTGTTAAAAATAAATCAACCTATAGTTGGATAAAACGCATCTTCAATATGATGAATCGTATTTTTGCCATTTTTTGAGACAATTGCGATAATATCAAATCTTGTTTCTTCATCTATATTATTCTGACTTATATAGTTTTGTGTTGCCCTTATCAAAAATCTTTGCTTTTGTTTGGTTACTGCTACTTCCGGTTCTCCAAATACATTGGTAGAACGTGTTTTAACTTCAACTATAACCAGAAATCTGTTATGTTTGGCAATAATATCAATTTCATCGGAACCAAACCGCCAGTTCGTTGCTACTATTTCATACCCTTTTTCTTTTAAGAATTTCTGTGCAAGCTTTTCACCTGATTCACCTAATTCATTGTGTTCTGCCATTTCAGATTATTAACTTAGTAAATAATTAATGAGTTTTAGTAGTATATAGATAAAAATAAAAAATCCGCTGATTGCCAGAATTATTCCTTTCGAAAGCTTAAATAAAGTCTTTATACTTTTATCTGAATCCTGACTTTTATCAAAATCCAGAATGCATTCATGCTTTGCAACAACTAATTTTACATTTCTTCCCAATATCAACGCATTATTTTCAGCAATATGACCGGCAGAAAATTGAAAACAAACCGGATAGCTATATTCGGCAACTGCTTCTGCTACAATTTCTTCTGCTGTTTTGCCATAAGGTACTGTGTTATCGTTCATTTCTGTCATACCACCTACAATCAATCCTGCCAGGTTTGCCAATTTCCCGCTTCTTTTCAAATTCGTCATCATGCGATCAATGTGATAAAGATATTCATCCAGGTCTTCGATAAAAAGTATTTTTCCATCCGTATTAATATCTGAATTTGTGGCAGCTAAACTATAAATTATGGAAAGGTTGCCACCAATTAAAATTCCTTCCGTTTCACCTTCCCTGTTCAAAGGCTGTGAAGGAAATGAATAGGTTAGTGATTCCTCATTTATTGCTTTTTTTAATGATGCCAGACTTTTATTCTCAGTTCCGTTTTCAGGAAAATTTATAGGCATTGTAGCATGTAAAGTTTCTATACTGAAATTTTTATGTATATGAAGATGAAGTACAGATACATCGCTATATCCTATAATCCATTTGGGTTTTTGAACAAAGTTGGCAAAATCAATGGTATCGATAATTTTTACAGTTCCATAGCCTCCTCTTGCAATTAATATTGCTTTTATGTTTTCATCATCCAATGCCCATTGCAAATCTTCGGCTCTTTCTTTATCTGTTCCTGCAAACTGATTGTATTCTCTGAATAAATTTCGCCCGAAAACAGTTTCGAATCCCCATTTATTTAATAGCTCGACTGCAGGCTTTATTTCTATCTGAGAAATTTTTCTGGCGGTAGCAATGATGGCAATTTTATCTCCATGAATTAATTTTGGTGGTGTTTGCATAATTTCATCTTTTATTCATCCGTTTCTTCAATTGACTCACCACTTCCATCACTTTTATCACCATACCATAATATTTTACATAAGATATTGTTTATATGAACATTCGAACGATTATTTAAGGAAATTACCGTGATTTTATCAGACATTTCCCTGATATAATAAGTGCGGAAACCTCTCCACCAACCGTAATGATAAACTTCTTTCTTATTATCATCACTAATCCTTATTCGCCAGCCAAATCCATATTTCTTTGTTTTTCCGTTATCATCCGGCGAAGGCAGAAACGCCTCTTCAACAGTTGACTTCTTCATAAACGGGCAATTGTACAAAGCCTGATCAAATAAAAACAAATCTTCCACGCTCGAATACATTCCTTTATCACCGGTTACACCATCCAGATAATCATGAATTTCTGCTTTCATACCTCCACGATAATAAAATGAAAAACCAGTAGCACTTCCAGGTACAAAATTATTGTCTGATTTACTGAAAATGTATGAATCTCTCATCTTTAATGGATTGAAGATAAATGTTTTCATAAAATCAGGAAAGCTAAAACCACTAATGTTCTCAACTATCAATGCCAACAAGGCATAATTGGTATTACAATAATTAAAATGGTGATTTGGAGGAGAAAATGGTTTAATATAATTATTTTTGAATAATGCAGGGATATCGCTATTATTTAATACTTTTGTCCTATCCCAATAGTTGTCAGCAACATAAATATAATTCTGCAAACCCGAACGATGATTTAAAAGATTCCTGATAGTAATTCCGGCGGTTGGAAAATCAGGAACATAAAGCCTCAAATCATCATCATAATCCAATAAGCCTTTGTCTTTTAAAAGCATAATGGCAGCTGCAGTAAACATTTTTGAAACCGAAGCCAACTGAAATGGAGTATTAACACTTAATGTATCTTTTGTTTTCAGATTGCTGTAACCAAAAGCTCCGGAATATAATATTCTACCTTTTTCGGCAACAAGGATAGTCCCGTTAAATAGGCCTTTTTTATAAGAAGTTGTAAGCAAACTATCAATAAAAATGATTTTTCTGGTATCAGGAACAAACGAATTTTCAATATTTCCTAACTTACCGGCAGCATAATTTAAATGTGAAATAGACATCACATTATTTTTCATATCATAATCAGCACCCGCAAAAATGGTAATTATTAATACAACTATTCCGATTAACAAGCTACTGCCATTCTTGTTCTTTCTCCGCATTCGTATTGATTTATTATTAGTTACAACCCTATTTATAATACTTGAAAAATCCTTATCTTTGCACCCGATTTGCGATAGCCAAAATACAAATTATTTTAGCTGAAAAATCTAAATGTATGTTAAAGTTTTCAACCGATTAATATTAATAAAATGACATTTAAAAGATACACAGTTACATCTGCTCTTCCTTATGCGAATGGACCTATACATATCGGTCATCTTGCCGGCGTATATGTTCCGGCTGATATTTATGTAAGATATTTACGTTCAAACAATAAGGATGTCGTTTTTATCGGTGGTTCCGATGAACATGGTGTTCCTATCACAATAAAGGCAAGACAATCAGGAGTTACTCCTCAGGAAATTGTTGACAAATATCACGGAATTATTAAGCAATCTTTTCTGGAATTTGGGGTTTCTTTCGATATTTATTCAAGAACATCCAGCCCGATTCATCACGAAACAGCTGTTGAATACTTTAAGAAGCTATATGAAAAAGGAGACTTTATTGAAAAATTTTCGATGCAGTATTATGATGAAGAAAACAATCAATTTCTGGCAGATCGATATATAACAGGTACTTGTCCGCATTGTGGAAATGAAAAAGCGTATGGTGACCAATGTGAAAAGTGTGGAACTTCTTTAAATGCAACTGATTTAATCAATCCACGCTCAGCAATTAGTGGAAATGCACCCGTTATGAAAGAAACCAAGCATTGGTTCTTACCGTTGGATAAGTATGAAGGGTTTTTGAGGGAATGGATACTTGAAGGCCATAAGGAAGATTGGAAAACAAATGTTTACGGACAATGCAAATCCTGGTTGGATCAAGGATTGCATCCTAGAGCTGTTACACGCGATTTGGACTGGGGAGTAAAACTTCCGGAAGAAATTGAAGGTAGCGAAGGAAAAGTTTTATATGTTTGGTTTGATGCTCCTATCGGTTATATTTCAGCAACCAAAGAACTTACACCGGAATGGGAAAAATATTGGAAAGATAAGGAAACCAAACTGGTTCATTTTATTGGAAAGGATAATATTGTTTTTCATTGTATTATTTTTCCAGCCATGTTAAAAGCTGAAGGTAGTTTTATTTTGCCCGAAAATGTTCCTGCCAATGAATTTATGAATCTGGAAGGTGATAAAATTTCCACTTCACGAAACTGGGCTGTATGGTTACATGAATATTTGCTCGATTTTCCCGGCAAACAGGATGAGTTGCGTTACGTATTGTGTGCCAATGCTCCCGAAACAAAGGACAACGATTTTACATGGAAAGATTATCAGGCAAAAAACAACAATGAATTATTGGCAATTTTTGGCAATTTCGTAAACAGAACCCTGGTGTTAACTCACAAATATTTCAACGGAACGGTTCCGGCTATAGGTGAGCTGAATGATATTGATAAGGCAGCCATAGAAGAAATAAAAGCATTTCCTAAACGAATTGCTTCAAGTATTGAGAATTATCGTTTCAGGGAAGCCATCAATGAAATGATGAATCTTGCCCGATTGGGAAATAAATATCTTACCGAGAATGAACCCTGGAAGATCTTTAAAACAGATGAAATCAGGGTAAAAACAATATTGAATATTTCGATACAGATTTGTGCCAATCTAAGCATACTTTGCGAACCTTTTTTGCCATTTACAGCGGAAAAGTTATGTAAAATGCTTTCAATAAACCAACAGAAATGGGATGAAGCAGGGAGAACCGATCTGATTTCAGACAATCATCAGTTAGGAGAAGCCAGTTTGCTTTTCCAACGTATTGAAGATGCTGAAATTGAGCAACAGGTTCAAAAGCTTCTGGATACTAAAAAGGAAAATGAAACTGCAAATTATCAAGCCAAACCTTCAAAAGGGAATATAGAATATGATGATTTTGCAAAAATAGATATAAGGGTTGGAACTATAATTGAAGCAGAAAAAGTACCAAAAACCAAGAAACTTCTAAAACTGAAAATAGATACCGGTATCGACCAAAGAACAGTAGTTTCGGGAATTGCCGAATATTACGAACCTGAAAACATAATCGGTCAAAGAGTTAGCATATTAGTAAATCTAGCTTCTAAAAACCTGAAAGGAATAGAATCGCAAGGGATGATATTAATGGCCGAAAACAGTGATGGTAAATTATGTTTTGTTTCACCAACTGAAGCAGTAAAAAATGGAAGCGAAATAAAGTAGTCTGCATATTGAAGTTTAAAGGAAATAAAATTTTTATATCTTTGCAAAAATTTTGGGTCCCGTAGTTCAACGGATAGAACGGAAGTTTCCTAAACTTTAAATACAGGTTCGATTCCTGTCGGGATCACCAATTCATATATAAAGCACTGTAGATTAATAATTTATAGTGCTTTGTTTGTTTTTGGTAAAACATAGATAAAACATTTCAAAACGAATATGTAACTGAATATCAATAGGCAAAGTAAATAAAATTAGTTGATATATCAACTGGTAAATTGATATTTTTTAAATAATATATCATTTATTACTTGTGATCAAGCTTTAAAAATAGATGTCTTCTTGCTTGAACTTTCCCTCAGGATGAGTTTTTTCATGTATCGGGTTGTGTTATTAAGTCTTTATTTATGTGTGTTATAGATTGTCTCTCCTGCCTTCCGGGAG
>CAIZXK010000654.1 GCA_903936865.1 uncultured Bacteroidales bacterium
GGATTTATGGCAACCACACCATTGGTCAGGTTTTCATCTATCGCAACTAAATCGGAAAGGTCAACAACACCATCGCCATTTAAGTCGTAAACAACATAAGCAACAGTACCATTGGTTAAATCAGTATCCATATCAACCAGGTCAGATAAATCGATTACTTCATCCTGATTAACATCACCAACAAAAATTGCAAACAATCCAATTCCAACTGGCTTTAAATTATCTCCATACACTGAAGAAGCTGAGGTAGTAAAATTATAATTAATTACAGAGCTAGCAAATGATATAGGTAAATTACTCCAGGTAGCAATACTATTTCTGTGTTTTATAACTATATAATAATTTCCACTTAGGTTTGCAGGAATATCATTTATAGATAAAGTTCCGTTTGTATTTAGTATTTTATTAGTAAATGACTGAACTAAAGCATAAGGAGAAATTCCATTATGTAATTCCACTGTAACCTGATCAGCAATAGTTGAACCCCAATGAGGACCTGCATCATCAGAAGCAGCATTCATTAAAATACCTGTATTGTTATTATTATACAAACCTTCTAAAATTAAATTCAGATTTAAAGTTTTGGTTGTAATTATAGTAACAATAGCTTCAGAAGAAACAGTCGAAGCACAGGAACCATTTGTAACTAATGCTTGATAATGTGTAGTAGCATTTAGATTTCCAGTTAATAAGGTAGCAGATGTTTGGCCTGAAATATTTGTCCAGGTTGTTCCATTTAGAGAAGACTGCCATTGAATAGTACCAGTAAAGCCTGTTAAATCTATAGTAGTTCCTGTTCCGGATAAAATTGAAGTAGCTGCAGCAGTGGCAATTCCACCTACAGAAGGTGTATTTACATTTACAATTGCAGCATTACTTGTTATTGAACAATTGTCAACAGCTGTAGTAGCAATAGCATTATAATTAGATACTCCTGCACCTGGTTTGGCATATACATTTGAAACAGCGGTTCCTGAAACATAAGGTAAAGTTGCAGCAGCATCACTATACAAACCAATAATAGGTTCCCATGTTGGTAAAAGAGATTTTGATCCACTAATGCTTACATTATCAATTGCAAAACCATAACCACCAGTAGCAACAGGTGATTTGTATTTAAAACGGATATATACTGTTGCCTGATTAAGATAAGGTGCAGTAATTGTAACAGTTGAGAATTTAAAAAGCTGAAGTGTACCTTGACTTGTAGTATAGTTTTGCAATGTAGTCCAGGTTGTTCCATTCGTAGATATTTCAACTCTAGCAGTGTCAGTAGAGTTTTTTTCAAAATACTGATAGAAGTTTATTGCTGCTGTTGTAAAATTAAGTGTACTGAATACAGGTGACTCAAGTGTTGTTTCTACGTGCATCCCTGTTGAAGTTCCAGGAGTAGGATAGTATTGAGAATAAGCATCACTTAAAAAGAAGCGTGAATTATCATTACTATGGAAAACGCCCAAAGATGCAGAATAACCATCGGGTCTATTAGTAAAAGCTGCATTAGCAGGCGTACCTCCGGTTGAAATATTTGTTCTTGTCCAGTTTGTGCTGCTTACAAGGCTATCATTGAAGTTTTCATTTAAAATAATTGCACCAGTGACAATTCCACCGCTAGCAACCAAATTCTGAATATTTCCTTCACATAATGAAGCTGTTGAAGGTGTAATCGTAATTGCACTAGGTGTTTGATTAACAACTACAGCTACAGTACTTGCTGGAGAAACACAACCATTGGAAGTAGAAGTAAATGAATATATACCTGAGGCAGAAGTTGTTACTGAAGCAATGCTCGGGTTTTGACTTGTTGAAGTAAAACCATTAGGCCCTGTCCAGTTAAATGATGTACCTATGTCTGTTGTACCAAGTAATTCCAACGTTGCATTAGCACAAATTGGTGATGTAGCAACTGCTGCTGAAGATACAGGATATGCATTAATTGTAATCATTTTTTCTGCTGTTACAATATATAAACCACTGTTTGTACAACGAATGGTATCAATATAATAAGTAGTCGCAGAAATATTACCAGTTAATTGAGAATTAAGTATTCCTAAATTAGTGTAAGGACCACCAGGTGTATTAGAATATGCCCATTGATGGGTTATGCCAAGATCTGTATTTATAGGACTCAAAGTAAGTGCTGTACCTGTATTAATACATACAGATGATGCTCCATTTATGGTTGCTATTGCTGGAGTACCACTACAATCAACAACAGGAGTACCTGTAAATTCATCAGCTCCAATATCTGGTGTTGTTGCATTACGTGTATCTCCATCAAAATCTGTTGTTACAGTTGCAATGACTTGTCCTCTGCCTTCTGTAATTGTAGGAACTGTTGTCTGCATGTGAAAATTATAAGGAGCAATATTACTTACAAACGGAGGATCTTCGGTAACTGAATTTGCATCTTTACCTGATATGGTCTTATATTCATCCAGAGTTTGGATAAAATAAGTTGTAGCTGTTGGTGCTAAAGAATCACAGAAAATAAGGTTCTTTGCACTTGGAATTCCACCATAAAAAAGATTATTGTTAGATGTAGAAGCTATATTTGTATAAGGAAGTTTACCAGTGTACCAGAATGCTACTGCTCTTGCACCTGTAGTCATATCGCATTTATTCACAAAGATATTATTTCTGACATCAACAATGGCTGCTGAAGTACTTACATACAAAGCTGCTGAAGTATTGGCAGCATTACTACTTACATAATCCAGATTCACTGTATTATTGTATATTTTCCAGTTACCACCACCGACAGATATGCCTTGAACAGCAGGTTGAGTTGAAATAGTAGATGCAGCATTTTTAATATCATAAATAAAGTTATTATAGACATTATAAGTATTTGTATTTTGACCTCCAAAAATTACAGGAACATAACTTGCGGCTGCATAACATGTTAAATTATATAATTTATTATTATAGATATTTGTTGTGGTTATACCTGACCCAACATTGTGGTAAACTCCAGTTACCACACCCTTATAATTGAATAAATTATAGGCTGTATTTCCATAAACATTCCAGTTACAATCTGTACCACCATATATTCTCATTGCATTAAGATTACCTGATAATGCAGTTGCTGGAATACTACAATCAAACATTGTATTCATATAAATATTATGAGTACCAGCAGTAGAATTAGTAATATTCATTAACATTACATCGCTATTACCTGTTGTACCGTATTTACTGAAGTTTTTAAGTGTATTTCCAAAAATATTGAGGTTTGAACTATTGGTAATTTCCATACCAGAAATAACTGAATTTAATGCAATAACAGTATCAATCGTTGTATTGAATATTTTCAAGCCTTCTTGATAATTGCCGTAAATTGCATTAGGTGTTGATGCAACTGTAGAAGAACCAATACTTTGTATTAAACTATTTCCAGATGAAATATTTCCGATTTCATTTAAAGTATCTTTATATATATTTACACCTAAAAGATAATATCCAAAACGTGCTTCCCTTATGGTATTGTTATAAAATTTATTATAACTATTACTTCCAATAAAAGGAGAAGCAGCACTCGAAGAATAGATACCATAAGATGCAATACTTCTTTCCATATTAATATCAGCGTTTTTAACAGTATTGTTTTGGCAGCCAATGCTTATCCCTTTCAGATAAATACCATATTCAATCCAGTTTGAGGCAGATGTACCTGCATCAACCACATCGATACCATCGAAAGTAATGTATTTAGCGTCTTCAAGATAAATGCCATAATCAGAACCAGCAGTTCCTTTTATATTTATTACAGGATTTGAACCAACACCATTTTTTTGGAAAGTAACAGTTTTTGATGCTGAAGTTGTTGTATTTGTAATTTTTAAGGCTATACTTGGCGAACCTGAACAAGTATTTGACCAGCTTTGGTTAGCAGTTACATTAAAAGTTACAGGAGCAATTATACCGGAAGAATTTAAAAATGCAATAGCATCAGTAAATGTTTTAAAATTCGTTCCTCCTGTTACCAAAGATGTGTCAATAGTATAATTTCCAGACATTGCAGTGAGTTTTTTATACTTATATAAATTAGTTGGTGGAGTACTTGCACTTGGTGGATTAAGACCAAAACCAGCAGAACCTAATGAAGGAAATGTGCCCACATTGGCGGCACCATCTTGGGCAACAATATAATACAAGATACTGTCACCTGAATTTGCACCACTTCCAAATGTAAAAGAGTATTGATTGTTTCCAAGAGGATTGGCAATGGAAGTATTCCAGCTTCCCGGAACATTTATTTTCCAATTTAATAAAGGTAAGCCAGGATCTCCCAAAGTAGATGGTACACCACTTGGATCGGTAATTGTAGCTGTAATTGTAGTTGAAGGAAATGCTGTATTTAAAACTGGTGTATAAACAATTACAGGTGCAATAATATCAGTTGCCATAAGAAAATCACCTTCATCGGCACCAATATCAGTTAAGGTTCCAACTCCAGTATAAGGAGGACTAACTGAACCATATCGTCCATCTTCGTCATAATCTGTGGTAATACCAGATATTTGTTGTCCTCCGCTTTCACATTGCGTAGCTGCTGAAGATGTTAAATGAAGATCATAAGGAAGTGTAGTTATATTTGAAAATGGAGGTAACTCTCTGAAAGATTGTAAATCTCTATCTACTACTCGGGTTCTGTATGCAGTAATGCTTTGATCAGAATTTGTTCCATCGTAATAGATAAGGTGTTTTGTATCTGGAGTTCCTGCATAAAAACAGTTAAAGTTGCAACTTGGAGAGATATTCACTATACTGGTTGCAGCACTTCTTCTGAAAGCTGATGCTATGCCGGTTCCTTTTGGAGTAGAATTGTTTACAAGAATATTGTTTTGCATATTGAGAGCAGCACTTGAGGCAAGAACTGTAAGAGTATGAAAAACAGCTGAAGAAGAGAAATTAGTACCCGTAGAGGTTGCATCAAGATAGATTGTATTATAATATAAATTTATGGTTGAATTAGTTGAAGTTGATGTGATACTGATTCCTCTAACACCATCTGTAATTGTAGTATTTGTATTATTAAGAGCTTTAATATCAGAAATAAAATTGTTGTAAACATTGGTATTTATACCTCCTGAAGGTATTAAAATTCCATTTGCAAAAGCTGTTGCACCTGTTGCTTTAATATTAGATATAGTATTTTTGTAAAATTCTATTCCTGCACCACTGCTTGCAATATTTGCACCATTTACTGTTGTAGATACACCTGAAGAACTTATAGTATTAATAGTATTATTATATACCAAGGCTTTATGGCTTATAGATGATGTTGAACCCATCTGCAATGCATTTGCATTTCCTGCAGTATTAATATTTGTAATTGTGTTGTCGTAAATCCTTGAGGGTGTATTAGAAATACCTGGACCGGGATTATTTATAAACAAACCAATGCATGATCCGGGAGAACTGATAGTAACATTTGATACTACATTGTTATACACATTTTTTAGTGCATATGGAACAGGTGAAGTTGTAGCTTCATTAATACCATTAAATGTTCCTGTTGCTGTATTTACAACAGATGTTATATTTGAAAAATTGTTATCAGCAATTGTAATAACTGTTTCTAATACGCTGCTTCCTGAAGATCCCCAAAGATATAAGGTTCCTGTATTTGCAGTACGAGCATAAGTACCAACAATACTATTATTGGTAAAGTTTAAAATATTACCTTTAACTTGTGCAGAATTATTAAACATCCATTCGTTCCCCGAATGATTTAAAGTTAAATTTGATAATGTGTTATTTGAAATTTCAAGATTAAAAGGAGAACCTCCTGAATTGACAAAAAATAGATTAGCAGTACCAGTAATAGTATAATTAAAATTAGAAAAATTGTTGTGATTTATTACAACATTACATGTTGCTGCTGCACCACCATTATTTATTCCATGAGTTTGACCAATACAAGCAGTTGCTCCTGTATGATTATAAGTAAGTGAATTATAACAGATACTATCTAAAGTAGAAACTGCACCTGCATTATAAATCAAATACGTTGCAGCATTTCCGGTGATTTTTGTTGTATTGTTTAAAAAAGTATTATTATTAATACTTAGATTAGCACAACTAGCTGTGTTGTAGATACCATACCAAATTCCAGTAGTAGTTGAGTCATTTAAACAATTAGTGATAGTGTTGTTGCTGATTTGCACAGTGTTGGAAGCAGCAGTTGCTCCTGAAACATTTTCAATTACAGAAACCTGATTGGTTTTAACCCATGACTTTATAGTTAATGTATTATTTGTGATATTTGCATTAGCACTAACTGCTGTATTCAAATAAATTCCTCTTAATGTACTTTTATGATTCTTACCTGTTCCGTCATTATTATTGATAGTATTGTAAGATACATTGATATCATATTGCGCTAATGTTCTTATAGCAGCAGAAGGATTTGGAAGACCAGCAGTAGTTGTATCACCACCTACACCACCAAAATTTAGAATGGTATTTCCAGTTTCAGGAGTTGTTCCTCCAATATCATTTCCAAAATCACATAATGTAAAAGGAGAAATGTCAGCATAACCAATCAAAGCAATACCATAATTGCAATTTTTCAATGTATTGCTGTAAAATTTATTATAAGAGTTTGTTCCACTAATCTGAGTTGGAATCAATACAGTAGTTTGATCTGTAAATAAAGCATTTACAACATTAATTGCACGTGAACCATCAAGAGCAATTGAGTTTCCTGATTCGTTATTTTCTTTACTAAGACTTACATTACAATTTTTTATAGTATTGTACCGGCAACCATCAGTTACATTTGCTTTAAACATACCATATCCATATTCCATAGTTGAGGGATTGGTTGTGTTTGGATCCAAAAGGTCTATACCGTTTATTGTAACATAGTCGGAACCAATAAGATTCCATATTCCATCCTGAACAGCAGACGAAGGAGTTCCTATACCCGTTGTATAAGCGGTAATTAATGGATTAATTCCACCTCCACTTTTTTGAAAAACAATCTGATTTCCTGAAGTACCTGTTGCAGTAACAGATAATGCAGCTGTAATGGTTTCTGTATAACCAGACGCAACATTAAATGTAACACCGCCAGTACCAACGCCTTGCGCATTCAGGTCAGCAATAGCTAAAGCTATCGTTGAATAATCGTTTGGACCTCCAGAACCAGGAATATACTTATGCCCTGTAAGCTGAGCCCAAGAACTCGTAGCAAATACGAGAACCAAACTTAATAAAATAAATGATTTTTTCATGATAATAAATATTAATTAATAAAAGATTTAATTGTTTTAAGTGCATTTACAATAGTAAAATTCACCATATTATTGGATAATATATTAAGTTGATTATTTTAAAATGTTTAAGTTTTGTTTTTCAATATTATTTATTTATTAGCATTTTTTTAGTAATTCGTTTCCCTTTAAAAATTGCAGAATAATAATAAACACCTGAAGAAAAACCTTTTATATCTATTTCAAATAAGTGTATTCCTGCTTCAGCTTTTTCCTTTTTTGAATAAATAATTTGCCCAAATGGATTTAAAATTTCAAAACTTATTTCAGATGAACTTGGCACATGATAAGCAATACTTGTAATACCAATAGCTGGATTAGGCATATTCTGACCCAACCAGAAATTACTTTCATTTATTTCATTAATTCCTACCAAAATCAATACAGTTGGAATACTAGTGCAATTTGCATTTGATGCTGTAACTGATAATTGACCATAAGTTGCATTACTTGCAAAATCCAATGTTACCATTCTGTTTCCGTTACCATTTATTGTAACTCCCGATCCAGTATATGACCATGTATAAAACGTTGCATTTGGAACACTATCAACAACATAAGGAACTCCTATTTGTCCGGGAACTGGATTTGTTGAACCAATTATAGCAATTGGTGCTGGAACATTGCAAATGAATATTGTTTTGTTGAATTTATTGTTTAATAAATATGCATCATTAGCTAATGTGGTGAATGCTGATAATCCAAACGAAATTCCTGATGGAGTTGTAATAGATGTTGGAAATGTATAATGTACTGTATCTCCCTGACTTAAAGCTACAATTCTTGTCCAGATTCCAGTTACAGGAACTTGTGTACCTCGTTGATAGGAAAGCGGTATTGATGTCATTGGAGTAGTTCCGAAATTTTTAATTACAACTTTAGGAAAATATACCTGACCTGAATTTACATAAGTTCCCGGTTCTAAGATTTCTGTAATTCCTACATCATAAGATGCTGGGCTTACAATTATTATTTTTGAAGCCGTATCATTTTGTGTATAAAAATCACCAGTTACAGAAGTGTAAGCTCGAATTGCATAATCCTGAATACCAACCTTAAATGTTTGAACAAATGAATAAATTGTAGTTGCTCCGGGTAAAACTGCACCACTAATTACAGCTGTAACAACCGTGCCATTTGCAACCTGATAGTTGACAGGAATATTATTCAATGTAGCTGTTCCAAAGTTTTTAACGGTAATGGTAACAGTAACTGTATCTCCAACCAAAGAGTTTGAAATGGGAGAATTTATTGCTATCACTCCGGCATCAGCAGGTATAGGTGCCAATGTTAATTCAAAATCATCTATTGACCAACCTTTCTTTGTAATACTACTACTACCCGATGCAAATAAAAATCTGAATTGAATAGTATTTCCAATATTTGTTAAACTTTTTATATTAAATTTCGATTGTTTCCAAACAGTATCAGCTCCAACCCACTTGTTTGAAACATCATTATACCAGTTTGAAGCATTCGTATCATTTTGAATTCCTAATGGTAACCAGACTCCATTTGCATTTTTGTATTCCAATTGTCCGTAAGCACCATTAATACCAGTACCAAATTGCCTCCATTGCCAGAATTTCAATGCATCCGGTTGCATCACACTTACGTCAAAAACAGGTGTATATAAATAACTTAAGTTGTTAGAATAATAATTTCCACTTAGTTTAGTTGCCCATACTTTAACAGGACTATGTGCCATATTAAGCGATGAAAATGCAGAATTAGGAATACCTTGTTCCCAGATATTATTTACAGGAACACCATTATTAACATCTGAAGCATACCAATATTTATTCAATTCAAAATTATCAGTATAAGGAACAACTGCAATGTATTCTTTAAATACATTTAGATTTAATGTATCATTGTTGTAATTATTATCACCTGCAATTCCTGAAGTATATGCCTTAATAAAATTCATTCCATTATTTAAAGAAATATTTTGAAACACAGAATCCATTGCCAAAGTTGGTAAAGTTCCTGACCAGTTTTGTGTAATTAATGGATTGTCGTTTACTAAATAATTTAAAGTAGTAGTTGTTAATGTATCACTGCCATAATTTCTCATAAAAAATTGGGGGGTTTGTGAATTTGAAGAATAATAAGGTATCAGTAAATCCATTCCATTCATCATGCTAATACCTCCATCATGGGAAATAGGCGGAATAATATTAACTGAATAATCTTCAGTTTCACCATAAGAATATGATCCACAAGGAAGTGCATTGTTGTCATTGTCAACTACAATTCTCATTCTGGATAATCCAGAAATAGCATTAAAAGGAATATTGATATTACCTGTTAAAGTTGAATTACCATTACCATAATAAAAACCGGAAAAAGCAAGTTCTTGAGGTAAATCCCAGTTTCCGTTATGATTATAATCAATATAAGCACTTACTTTTCCGGAATAAGATGCATTTGAAAAAATAATACTTAAGGAAATTGGATATGTTATTCCTGGTTGCACAATTGCAGGAGTCAAAGCCGTATAATCATTATAGGATTGATTTGCATTAGAATTATTTAATACTGGGAGAGCATTTCCATGATTTATTCCTGCAAAAACAACTTGCCCTAAATCTTCATCACCATTATTTATTGCATAAGAAGTGCAATAAACAAACGGATTATTTACTATTATTTTCTTTAAAGTATCATTAAGCTTTGTTGGATCTCCAGCTAAATCAGTCCAAACAGTAATAGTAAACATATGAGGTTGAGTATTTGAACTCAGATCAACTGTCTGATTAAAAGTATATTCCAAACTACCTCCAGCTACAATTCCCGTTGTAATTACCTCACTTACTACATTGTTTGTACCTAATCTGTATTTTACCGGAATATTACTAATTGCAGTACTACCATAGTTTCTGATAATTACCTTAACGGTATCATGGTTTGTTAGGTTAATACCGGTGTTTGGTTTTAGAATAGAAGAAACACCTGCATCGATAGCAGGTTGATTACCAACTGTAACAATGGAAGCTATTCTTTGACTTGAACAACCTGCAATATTTCCAATTATTTTAATATTTGGGCGATTATAAGACAAATAACCATTTCCACTCGATGGAATATTATCTGAAGTAAAATATTGATGTGAACCCAAAGCTGAGGGTGTAAATGCAAATAAACTGGTTGGAGAGGAACCATTACCACCAACATTGGTTTCGCAAAGCACCATCAAATTACCTGAAGTATAATCAAAGGCTGACGAAAGATTGATTGAATTCCATCCATTTGTATTAAATTGATTAGATCCATCATATACCAAAGAAGCGCCATTGATTAAATGAGTCCAGGTATCAACAGTCATAGTATTGAGAGAAGTTTGCGCAAGATATATTTTTATTGGAATATTTAATGAAGATGCATTAGAAGCAAACCATTGTAATTTATTTATTATTCCATAACTACCAATTTCAGTTGCATTATAAATAGAAGCACTGCGTGTATAACCCCAGTTAGTTGAAAAAGGATATGCTTGAATAGTTGTGCCATTACCAACAGTAGCGTTATATGTAGCAGCAGTAGTTGCTTCAACATAGAATGTGTCTGTTACAAACAAGATTGGTGTAATAAATGAATTTCCCGAATATAACAATGTTCCCAAAACAGCTGAATCAAACCATTTTAAAGAATCATTTGAAGGCGAAGTTGCACTTAGTGTTTCAGAAGTTGCATAAGGAATACTTATACTTGAAATTACTGGATTTAAAGGTGTGTGTAATGATTTAACGGTAGTGTAATTCGTATCGTTTCCATGAATATTGTCATTATTTAATGAAACCCAAGCTTTTATAACAAAAAGTGAATCCTTATTAGCAACAGACAGATTTACAGGAGTTGAAAAAGTATATAGGAAACTTCCTCCTGCAGGAATAGTTGCATTAACAGCTTCTGTAATTGTGGAAGAACTTGAAATTTTCTTGTAACTTGCAGTAAGACCACCATTTATAGGCAATATCCCTTCATTAACAATCAATACTTTAACAGTATCATTCGATAAACCGCAACCTCCCTGAATTGAAGAAATCGTTGCCAATTGAGCATCATGCAGTGGTGTACCAAAAAAAGATTTACAGCTCTGATTGTTAAATGTATAAGTATCTCCGGTTAAAGTAGTATAAGCACAAATATTATTGTTTCCTGCCAATACTGTCATATTTAAAGGGAAAGTAACAGTATCAGTTCCATTAAACGGTATTGAACCATTATAAACAATATTTACAGGGGTATTACTATTTAATGCATAGCTAACTGTCATTGAGGTGATTGGACTTGTTCCAAAATTTTTAACTACAACTCTTACCGAAATAGAAGTTGATTCGATCTCAACAGATGAAGGTTGGCTTATAATAGTAACTCCAGCATCATGTTGAAGCAAAGTAACTTCATCAGCACCAATAGTTGGATGAACTGCATCTCTTATTGCTCCATCAATATCTTCTGAAATTCCAGAAACAGGAATTCCTAATGTACTTAATGATGTTGATAATAAATGTAAATTGGTGGAAGAGGTAAATAAAGGAATTATTGAAATTGAATTTAAATCGTTTGCACTAACAGATTGTAATGCTGCCAGATTACCAGCTGGACCATTCCAGTAACCTAATACACCTCCCGTTGTATAAATATTATTATAATCTGACGAAATAACGGCAGCCGGATTTTGAATATAATATGCAAAGCCACCTCCGGTATTAACAAAATTATTATTTAGAAATTTCAGATCAGAACCGCCTCCGGCAACATACAAAGCATGACTGTTGTTTAATGAAGGTGATACTGTATTTAAGGAGTTGTAATAGAAATTCTGATAAGTTGAATATGCAGAATATATCCCATAATTGGTTGAAGTTGATATACCACCTGTAAGTGCAATCATATTGTTTGCAATTAAACCACGTGAAGTTGGAGTGCCAATACAATTATAAAGATAAAGACCATATTGAGATTTTGTTGTAGTAATTATAATTTTATTTTTAAGTATCTGACTTGCATTATTATTATATGCAATATTTAATCCATAAATATAATTATTTGATGAATTTGTACTGACCTCATTTCCAATAATTTTAACAGAGTCCTGATACCATGAATAAATTCCATAAGAATAGAAGTTCATTATATTATTTCCAACTATTTCAGTACCTTTTTTAAGATTAGAAATATTACTTCCGGTTGTGTATATTCCTCGATCTCCATTTAAAATATAATTATTGTGGTATTTATTATAGAAATTCGGAAAAGAGTTGTCACTAATTCCTGTAAATGAACTCATTCCATCTGCAACAAGCATCTCTATACTATTGTTTGAAATAACATTATTACATGCCCCGTTACTCAATACGATCATATTTCCATAATTAGCACTTAACGTTTTTAAGGTTATATTTTCAATTCTTATATAATCTGCACTATCAAGAAGCAAAATATAATTATTGTTTGAACTATTTGGAGAATATTGCAATTTCACTTTTGTACTATCATTGCTTACTGAGCGGAAGGTTATGGTATTATTAGCAGATACACCTGTAATTTCAGGAATCCTGACTTGTTCGTTATATGTTCCTATATCAACTAAGAATGTTACATTTCCACATACACCTCCTATTTTAAGGGCATTAACAGCTGCATTAAAGCTTTGGAAATCATGATAAATACCACCAATTGTATCACCAATTGTATAAGTGCCATTCATACATGCTGTAAAACAGGTGCTGGCTAATGTATCATTTGATGCAATACTATCAACGGCAATACTGTTAGGATTTTTTGTCCAGGCTTTAATACAATATAATCCACCTGAAAATATTTCATTTGCAATTGTAATTACTGTATCCTGACCACTCGTTAGATTCCCAGTAAAATGATAAACTGGTTTTACAATATTATTCAAATTCCAAGCGATAGTAGCATTGATTAGGTTAGCCTGTCCAAAATTCTTTATTTTAACCCTAATTGGAACAGAAACACCTGATGGAATTGAACCTGAAGGATTTATTAAAGCCGTTATTCCAGCATCATTTTGTGGAGGAGGGCTTACCGTAACAATTACAGCTTTTCTGGGAGAACTGGTACAACCAACTTTAATACTTGTTATCTTTATATTTGGACGTTTGCTATAACTTAATGGATTTCCACCAGTTGTACATACACCTCCATAATTTGAATGATAACTAAGTGTAGAAACATAAGGTGTAGATGTCTGATATACAATAGCAGACCCATCTGACCAATCAGAACCAACAATATTGTTATCAAAACATGTTTGAATTACAACATTACTTATTCCATCCCAATAAACAGGTGTCGTAAAATTATGATCATTCCAACCTGTAAAATCAATATAATGAGGAGTAAAATACACAGGTGTTAATCCTGTAATAAAAGCAGTTAATGAAGATACGGAAGTAAAACCAACACTAATATTAAAATTTCTCATGTGAGAACCTGTAGCTGGAACTCCATATGCTGTTGCCAATGATGGAGTTACAACATCAAAAGCTACTGAAGATAATTCTCCCGCTTCCAAACCCATAGCTTGCATTTCTGATGCTAAAATCAAATATTGTTCTTTTGATCCTGAACTATAATTGGCATAAGGAGTTGGATGTGTTTGATAATTATTGATTAATGTTCCTGTACCAATGATTTTTGAAACTGGATAATTATTATTTGCCTCAACATAAAATGTATCAGTTGCATAAATTAAAAATGGAGTTGTAAAAGGAGATCCTTGTCCTATTTTATTTCCTCCTATTAGCTGATCGAACCAGTTAATATTTCCATTAGTATTTAAAGTTGTGAGAGTTACATTACTTCCATTTATAATATTTACATTGCTGGCAGATGGAATCGGAGGAGTATTGCCTGATAAAATAGAATCTTTAGCTAAAGAATCATTAATAGGATATAAATCTCCTATTGTACTTACTTTTGCAGTTACTTTTATAAATCTATCGCTAATCGGGGCTGAAAAATCTGCAAGAGTATTAAATGTATATTCCAGTGTATCAAAAGGAAGTATAGTAATATTAAGATTTTCAGGTGCTATAAAAGAACCGTTATCCAGCTTATAAGTTAAAGTAGTATTATTACTATTCAATGGATTATAGCCATGATTATATATTTTAACCTTAACAGGAACTTGATACAATGCACAACCAGATGGTGTAACAATATTGGAAATGCCAGTATTATATGCAGGAACTGTTACATTTGCAATGATAGGAACTCTTGAACTTGCACAACCCTGATGCTTGATTTTTATTTTTAAATCTGGTCTTGAATAAGAAGTAGCTCCAATACCGGAAGCTGGTGCATTATTTGCGTTGGTAGTATGATGACTTCCTGCACTTGCCAATGTATAAGCAAAATATGGAGATATACTACCAGAACCACCAAAATTTGCCTCACAAAGTACTAATAAATTTCCTGTAGAATAATGAAAAGCTGTTGTTAAATCTATTGATTTCCAACCAGGAATATTGAATGTTTGATTTCCATCGTAAACCAATGTTGAACCAATAATTAAATTCGACCAGGTTTCGGGGACCAAACTGGTTAATGGAATCTCTTTTAAATAAATTCTAATCGGAATATTTGTTAATGAAGGTGTTATAACATTCCATCCCAATTGGCTTATTTCTCCATATCCACCAATTTCAGAATCAAGATAAACAGAAGCACTTGTTGTATAACCCCAACCTGAATAAAAAGGATATGCCTGATTCGATAAACCACTTCCAATTACCTGATTATTTACACTGTTTGTATTCGACTCAACATAAAAAGTATCAGTTGCAGGTAAATTAGGTGTAATATATGAATTACCAATATACATAGGAGTTGAACTTGAAATGGAATCATACCAGAAAACAGGTTTGTTGGAAATTGCATTTAATGTAACGGAAGCACCATAAATTGAATTAACATTAGTTACAACAGGTGCAATTGGCACAAACAGGGAATTTACTGTCAATTGAGAACTTGAATCGTTTGCATGAGCATAATCTGTTGATAAATCTGTCCAAACCCTTAAAGTATAAGATGTATCGTTTAAAGATGCAGAACCCGCAAGATTAGCTTTTGTATTAAAAACAAAATGAATGGTATCATTAGAATTAATGCTTCTGTTTATCAATTCAGAAACAACTACATTATTATCAAGCTTATAACGGGCAGTAATCGTATTAGGCATAATTGCAATATTTCCTACACTTTTAATTACTATTTTAATATCTTCAGTCGTTGAAAGTCCGCAACTTCCATTCGGTTTTAAAACATTAATCAATGCAGCATCAAATAATGGAGGTATAAATTCATCAGCACCAATGCAAGGTGGATTTAAACGAGTTTCTCCATCTATATCTGTGATAATATCAGACAAATAAATTCCTTTGCTTTTAAGCAACCCATTATAGGAATGCAAATCTGACGAAGCAATAAAAAAAGGATTTACTGAAATTGAATTAGAGTCCAATAAACTTGCAGCTTTTAATGAAATTAAGTCAGAATAATAATTTGTATTCCAGAATGCAATATTATTTCCTGTTGAAAAATAATTATTATAATCTGAAGATTCAACCGAAAGACCATTAAAGTAAACAACATACTTATTACTATATATATTATTGTTTTTCAGACTAATGCCCAAACAAGAACTTGCAACATCGACTCCACGTGTTTCAGTAATATTATTTCCAATTGTAACTATCGAGTTCGAAAACAATCTAAATTTGGTTACACTATTTAACCGAACACCTAAAGTAATTCCATTACCATTCAATACACTAATGAAATTATTAGCAATCAGTCCTTTAGTTGTGTCATTGGAAATAGAATTTTCAATCAATATACCATACATTCCATTACCACTGCTTAAGTTTATTGTATTTTTAGAAATTGTATTTAAGATGTTTCCATATTGTAAATATATACCATACTTGTTTCCAATACTTAAAGCTGATGAATTTACAGTATTTGAGTCAATCAATGTAGAATCAATATATTGAGCATAAATGCCATATACAGATGAATTAAGGATTAGATTATTTTTAATAATCGTTTTCTTTAATTTCACAAGAGCTAAACCCTTAATTGAAATAGCATTGCATCCCTTTGAAAAAAAATTGCCCTGTATCAGATTATTTGAATTTGAAACTGTACTTCCTTCAATATTTAAGAGGGATTGGCTTAAAGCTGTACCTGAATATCCTTGAAATATATTTCCAATAAATGAATTATTTGTTGCTCCATTTGTAAGAATCACTGCAACAGAATATAATGAATCGGAAGGTGCAAATTTTATATTCTTAAAAGTAATAAAATCAGCTCCATTAAGTTTAACAATCCAATTTGATGCAGATGTGGAAACACGACTCATTATAACAGAATTACTGTCGTTTACAGTTGATTTAAAAGTTATTGTATTTATTGCAGAAGCGCCTGCAATCGGAGACATCGTTAACTGATCTGAATAAATACCAGGTGCTACATTAAATACAACAGCAGCATTTATACCACATTGGGTTAAACCAATATAAGCATCTGAAAATGAAGGAAAATCTGCACCAATCCCACCAATTGTATAATTCCCATTCATTGGACCTGCACATGCATAAAATGAATAGTAAGCTGTATCATTCAGAAAGTTTAAATCTATACTATCATTTGGCAAACTTGTCCATACTTTTAAAATATGAAATCCTGCTGCGAGGTTTAAACCACCAGCATTAAAAACATAAGCTGAATCCTTTAATAAATTACCTGTCCAACTACTTATCACGGGTAAGTTTCCATCAATTGAATAAACAATATTCGCTTTTGTTAATGTTAAATTCCCGAAATTTTTGAGTTTTGCAATCAAGTTAAATGATGTACCAGCTACTACTCCTCCCGAAGGACTGATAATTTGCGAAATTCCAGCATCTAGGGCAGGCAATGGAACTGAAATGAATCCAATTGTAATATTTGGTCTTTGTGTATTTAAAACACCTGTAGTTGTAACAAAAGAAGAAAAAAACTGATGCAAACCATTAGAAACTGTTGAATAATAAAAAGAAGGAGATGAAACTGCACCAGTCCCACCATAATTGGCTTCACACAAAACCATCAGATTACCAGAATTATAATTAAATGAAGTTGTGAGGTTAATTGTATTCCAACCTGTAGAACTAAATACCTGAACTCCATCATAAACTAAAACAGCATTTGTTTTCAGATTATCCCAGGTTTCGGCATTCATAACAGAAGAAGAGGTTTGTTTAATATATATTTTAATAGGTATATTTACAGCAGGTAGTGCAGTGGATACATTCCATTTCAATTGATTGATTAATCCAAATTTATTAATAGTTGAATATAAATAGAGAGAAGCACTTTTTGTATTATCAGCATTGGATTTAAAAGGATAATTCTGATTTGTAGTTGCAGTTCCAACTATCACATTACCACCGGCAGAATACTTTGTAAAAAACGAATAATATCCTGAAATAGGATTGGTTACAATATTATTTGCTAAAGAAGCATCTTTAGCTACAATTGTATAGAAAATTCTCCTTCCATAACCAGCATAAGGTATTTCAGCAGTATATAAACTATCTATCAATAGTGACTTTTGCATTCCTAACTGAGTAAAAATACCATCACCAATTTTATATGACAGATATACAGTATCAACTCCGGAAGCATCTTTTACATAAGCAGAAACTGGATAAGGACCACCATAATAAGCTGTATCAGTTGGATATGTTATCATTGTAATAACTGGGGGAACTAACTCCGTTGGATTCATCGTTACGTTAACATCATCCAACAGCCAGCCGTAACGGCCTGCTCCTGAAGGATTTCCACTACCAGAATATTTGAATCTGATTTTAACATTTGCCTGATTTGCTGCTAAAGTTGAAATATCAAATTTCTCTGTACGCCACCATGAATTGTTTGGTTTAGTTATTGTATCACTTGGTTTCCATTCATTACCATAGGAATTTTCGCTAAATTTTTCCAATGCCATAACCCCATCACCCAAATATTGAGCAGATCCAAGTGTAATCCAATTTAAACCTCCATTTATCGAAACCTCTACTTGCCCACCATCAGTAATGAATAATTTACAAATATGTGAAAATTGAAGTATTATATAAGTATTTCCAATTGTTGAAAATGAATTTGAAGTTAAAAAAATTGTTTTCCCATTTTGAACCCTGTTAGAATCCGATTTAGCACCTGATTTTGCTAAATTACCAGACAAAGACCACGGATTAAAATTGGTTGTTGGAATACCTGCTTCTACTGCTGTTGTTATTAAACTATCACCACCTGATGGTAATTCAAAATTTTCGTGAAATACTACAATTTGTCCTGAAGCAAATAAAGCAAAAATTATTGCAACTGTAAATAATGCTATTTTTCTCATTATAAGGTATTAAATTTAAATTTGTAAGATTTAATTATTAAACATATTTTTTCAACAATTTATAATATTAATCAAGCTATTGAATTATAATCATTTTCTTAACCAATCGTTTACTGTCAAATTCCAAAGAATAATAATAAATACCTGGTGAAAAACTACTTACATTAATCTCCATAAGATGTCTACCAGCATTAACTTTTTTGATAGATGAATAAACGATTTTACCATAGGTATTAATAATATCAAATTTAATTTCACCTGCATTTGGGAGGTTGTATCCTATATTTGTGGCATTTGAAGCTGGATTAGGCATATTCTGACCCAACCAAAATTTATTATTTTCAAAATCATTAATACCATTCATAATTGAAACATTCTTATAAATAGTATCATTTTGTCTGAATGCATCATTTGATAGAGCTGTGTAGACACGAAATCCAAAAGAACTGCCTAAGGGTACATTCAAAACTGTTGAGAATGTATATTCAACAGTACTTCCAGAAGTTAAATTGCCATTCCATATTTCATTAACAGCTGTAGAAGAACCTTTTCTGTATGATAATGGAATTGTTGTTTGAGTTGCTGTACCAAAGTTTTTAATAACAACCTTAACATCAGTATTACCGGTATTTACACTAAGACCTGGTTGCAAAATCTCAAAAATACCAACATCATTTGCTGCTAAATTTACAATTACATTTTTACAGGTTTTGTCATTTTGAGTATAAGTGTCATTAATAACTGAAGTATAGGCACATACTTCATAATTCTGTATATTAGTTACCTGAAAAGGCTGAACAAAAGTATAGTTTGCAGAATCTCCTGATGCAATTGGTCCTGCTAATATTCCTGTTTGAATACTGCCACTTCCAATTTGATACTTTACAGGTATATTAATTAGTGAAGATGCACCAAAATTCTTAACCGTAACTGTAATTGTAACATTATCCCCAACAATTGAAGATGACGTTGGAGAACTAATTGCAGTTACACCTGCATCAGTTAATAATGGAGCCAGGCTTAATTCAAAATCATCAATTGCCCATCCTCTTTTAGGATTAGGATTAACTGTTGTGCCTGAAGCAAATATAAATCTGAATTGAACTGTATTGCCAAGATTACTTAAATTTTTAATACAATATTTAGATTGTAACCAACTCGTATCAACTCCTATCCATCCGTTTGCAGAATTATACCAATTAATAGCATTTGTATCATTTGGAGTTCCCAAAAGTATCCAGGATCCATTTGCATTCAAATATTCGATATTTGCAGTTGTAGACAGATTAAAATCACGCCAATGCCAGAATGATAAGGTATCAGCATGCAAAATAGAAATATCAAATACCGGAGAATATAAAACACTATAATTATATGTAGGATAATTATTATCACTTAGCTGAGTTATCCATACATTAACAGGACTATGTGCTGTGTTTAATGAAGTATAAGAAGAAACAGGAATCCCTTGAGCCCAAAGATTATTAATTGTCATTCCATAAGCAGTATCTGTAGCAAACCAATATTTATTGGTTTCAAAGTTATCCAGATATGGAGGAGTCGTTTTATATTCTTTAAATATGCTGGTATGGATCGTATCATTATATTGATTACTATCGCTTGTTATACTATTTGTATAAGCTGTAATGCTATTCAAACCGGTATTTATCGTAATATTCTGTGTTAGTGAATCCTCAGCAAATGTTAGCAAATTACCAGCCCAAGCATGCGAAACAACAGCAGCATTATTCACTGTATAATTTATAGTAGCACTTGTTAAAGTATCACTCCCATAGTTACGTATAAAAAATTGAGCTGTTTGTAAATTAGATGCTGTGTAGGGCAGGAATTTAGTTGTCACTATTTTACTGATACCTCCATCATGGGGTAAAGGTGGAGTTATTTGTACGGTATAATCTTCTGACTCTCCATAAGGATAATAACCACAAGGGTTTGCATTCCCATTTTCATCGGCAACCACTCTCATTCTGCAAAATCCCGGAGTTGCATTGTAAGGAACAGCAACATAACCACTTAATGTTGAATTGCTTCCGTTGTAATTTCCGAAAAAGACTAATTCTTCAGGTAATTCCCAGCTGCCATTTTTGTTGAAATCAATATAAACTTTCAGCGTTCCATTAAAAGAAAAACTTGAAAAGATTACACTTACAGAAATCGGATAAACAGATCCCTGATGAACAACAGCCGGAGACAAAGCAGTAAAATTACTATACTTTTGGAAGGCTGTAGGATTGTACTCTACAGGTATTGGATTCCCGTTATTTATTCCTGCAAAGCTAACATTCCCAATATCATCATCATTGGTAATAGATGCAGAAGATACACAATATACCGGGCCGTTATTAATAATTACTTTTTTAATTGTATCATTCTGATGCGTAGGATCACCTGTTAAATCAGTCCAGGCCATTATATTAAATATAAATGGTTGGACATAAGAACTTAAATCAACAGTTTGGGAAAATGCAAATAATTTTGAACTTCCGCTTGCAATCGTATCTGTCATTAATTCAGATACAACTGTATTGTTTTCTAATTTAAATTTAACCAGGAAATTATTAATTGTAGTATACCCATAATTTACAACCATCACTTTAACAGTATCATGAGAAGATAAGTTGATTCCTGTAATTGGGCTTACAATTGAAGTTACTCCAGCATCAAAAGCTGGTTGAGCTCCCACGTTTACAATTGCTGGTATTCTCTGACTCGGACAACCTGCAATATAACCTGAAATTTTAATATTAGGTCTGGATGCATAAATGACACCTGCACCTGTTGATGGAGTATAATCAGCCTTAAATACCTGATGGTATTTTGAACCCGGATTAGATGTTTGTCTGAAAATGGCAGAAGGATATACACCTGTGCCTCCAAAGTTTACCTGACAAATTACCATTAAATTGCCTGTATTATAATAATATGGATTTGTAAAATCAATTGAATTCCATCCTGTATTACCAAACATTTTATTTCCATCATAAACCAAAGTAGCACCAATAAGTAAATTTGTTAGTGTATCAGGACTCATAATCGACTGAGAAGTTTGCTTTACATAAACTTTTACAGGTAAAGTATTAACTGTATCCCCTTTAAATGCATCCCAGCTCAATTGATTTATAAAACCATAACCACCGATTTCAGATGCATTATATATTGAAACACTTGTGGTATAGCCATTAAGTGTACTGAATGGTTCTCCGCTGGTATTAGGTCCTGTACCTACAATAATATCAAATGGATTTGTAGAATTAGCTTCTACATAAAAAGTATCTGATGCAAAAAGCATGGAAGTAATATAAGGACTTCCGGTAAAAATTGAATTTCCACCAACTGCTGTATTATACCATTTTAAAGGAGTATTTGTATTGGAAGTTGCTGACAATGTCGCAACAGTGGCATAAGGAACAGTTAAGCTACTAACAGAAACAGGATTTGCTGGTGTATGCAATGAAGAAACCTTGATTGTATCAATATTATTACTTTGTATATTATCATTAATAAGCGTAATCCATACCTTAATCTTATATACTGAATCAGTATTCGTTACAGATAAATCAACAGCAGTATTAAAAGTATATAAATAACTGCTTCCAACAGGGATTGTAGTATTTACGTTTTCAGTTACGAAAGCTGTTCCACCAAGTTTTTGATAACTTGCAGTTAATCCACCATTTATTGGCATAATACCATTGTTTACAATTAAAATCTTAATTGAATCTGTTGTTAAACTGCAACCTTCCAGTATTGGGGAAATTCCTGCTAGTTTAGCATCAAAAATTGGTGAACTCATGAATGTTTTACAGGTCTGATTGTTAAACGTATTACTATCACCAGTTAATGTTGTATAAGCACACAAAGTGTTATTACCTGCAACTGCTGTAAAATTCACAGGGAAAATCACAGTATCTACACCCAAATATGGAATATTACCATTATAAGCATAAATTACTGGACTTCCACCATTTATTACATAACTTACCGTCATTGAAGTAATCGGACTAGTGCCATAGTTCTTTACAGCAACTTTAACTGGAACGCTACTGCCTTCTGTTTCAAAGTCATTAGGACTAGCTATAAAGCTAACTCCTGCATCATGTTGCAACAAAGGTATTTCATGCGCTCCAATACAAGGATGTAATGAATTTCTGATTTTCCCATCTATATCATCAGTAACAGAAGAAACAGGTGTCCCTAATGCACTTAAAGCGGTTGTAGCTAAATGTAAATCAGTAATAGATACAAATGAAGGATTTAAAGATACTGAATTGGCATTTTTGGTACTTGCTGTCTGCAAATCTAATAATGTAGGTTGATCTGTATTCCAGTATCCAATAATACTACCACTTGTATAAATATTGTTATATTCAGATTGGGCAACAGCAGCAGGAGTTTGTACGTAGTATGCATAACCTCCGCCAGTATTTACAAATATATTGTTTTTTAATGATATATTTGAACTTTGCCACATAAAAAATGATCTTCCGTTTATTAGAGAAGGCACTGCAACATTAACTGAATTATAATAAAAATCAAGAAAAGATGAAGAAGTCGGATATAAACCATAGTTAGATGAATTAGAAGCTCCACCTGAAAGAGAAATCATATTATTTGCAATCAAACCATGAGCAGAAGCAGTTCCGTTATTATTATACAAATACAATCCAAATTGATGTCCTGGCGATGTAAGTGTAATTTTATTTTTTGTAATCTGAAAAGCATTATTACAAGATGAAGAATATAAGGCATAAGTAGCATTTCCAATTAATCCATTAGATATTAATTCATTACCTGTTATCATCACTGAATCATTTCCTACAGAATAAATTCCATAATATTTGAAATTTATCAATTTATTTCCCCTGATTTCAGTTCCTTTTTTCCCTCCTGATGAATTTAAACCGTAATAACCGTTTAAAATCAGATTATTTTGGAATTTATTGTAAGTATCTGCATAACTTGGATCCAAAATTCCTGTATAATATGGACTGGAATTGTCTGGTATTTCAATACGATTATTAGATATTATATTATTCCTTGCACCATTATTTAATTCTATTCCATTACCATAAGTCCCGTTTAATACTTTTATGGTCATCTTTTCAATTCTGATATAGTCAGCGCTATCAAGTTTTAAAGTATAACTATTATTATCACTTGATGAATTGTATTGCAATATAACTTTAGTACTGTCATTTGCTGCAGAGCGAAAAGTAATGGTAGAAGAAGCTGAAGCTCCGTATATTTCAGGAATCCTTACCTGTTCGTTATATGTTCCTGAATCTACCAGAAAAGTAACGTTTCCGCATACACCTGAAACAATAAGGCTTGCAACTGCAGAATTAAATGATGGATAATTATTTCCCAAATTACTACCAATTGTATAGTTTCCATTCAAACATGCATTAAAGCAAGTATTAAATAAAGTATCGTTTGCAGAAACACTATCAATAATATTATTTGGCAAAAAAGTCCATGACTTTATACAATAATAACCTCCGTTGAAAGTTTCATTGGCAATTGTAACTATCGAATCTGATCCGGGAGCAATATTTCCAGTAAAATTATAGATTGGTTGTAATACATTGTTCAATTTCCATGCAACTTTTACATTGGTTAATGCAGCTTGTCCATAATTTTTAATTTTCACCTTAATTGGTGTTGAAACACCAGATAAGGTGGTCACAATTGGATTTGCCAATGCAATTATGCCTGCATCATTTTGTGGAGGTAAAGATACATTTGCAATTACCGGAACTCTTGGAGAACTGCTACATCCAGGAATAGTACCCATTATTTTCATATTTGGACGATTCATATAAATTTCAGTACTTGCTATTGAATTGCAAACTCCTAGTGAAGGATAATATGTTAAAGCAACAGAATTAAAGGTTGTTGGAGTATATCTAATTAATGGATTATTATCATTATTTGGTTGAATTTCATTGTCAAAACAAATTTCAGCAACTACATTATCATTCCCATTCCATATAAAGGGTGTTGTAAAAGTATGAGTATTCCATCCCTGAACATAAGCATAAAGTCCTGTTGAATATACATTAACAGTATTTGCAATCCAATTACCAACTGCTAATGCATTTAAATTTGTATGTCCCATTTTTATACTTAAGTTATTAAGTCCGGAAGTGCTTCCAATTGCAGCAACATCAAATGCAAGGGAATATATTGGTCCAGCCTGTAATCCGTTTGCATTCATCTCAGATTTTGTGATTAAAATTTGATGTTTTGCTCCTGCAAAACGAATTCCATAAGGCGAAGGAAAAGAGTAAGCTGTATTAGTTGAAGTTCCCGCACCTATGGTCGCTGTATAAGTATTGAATGCTTTTGCTTCAATATAAAATGTATCAGTAGCATACAACACAGGAGTTATGTAAGCAGCACCTTGCCATACTTTATTCCCACCAACAGGTTGATCGAACCATAAAACACTTCCACTTTGAGCATTAGCTATAAGTGTTACACTATTACCATTGTTTACATTAACATTAGTTGAAGTAGGAGATGGAGGAGTAAATTGAGAAACAATAGAATCCTTTATCAAAGTATCATTACTATGCATAGCATCACTCTGAGTATTTACAATTGCTGTTATTTTTATATATCTATCAGCAGTGGGAGCAGCAAAATTAGCTAAAGTTGAAAATGTATATTGAGCTGTGTCAAATGGTGGAATAATAATATTTAATGCTTCAGGAGTTATAAAATTACCATTATCTACTTTATAGGAAATAGTTGTATTTGATGGATTTAATGGAGTATTGCCATGATTGAATAATTTAATACTTACAGGTACTTGATACAAAGCACATCCTGTAGGTGTAATGATATTTGAAATACCGGCTTCATGAGGAGAAACTACTGTATATACTGTGATAGGAACTCTCACACTCGCACAACCAGCATCATTATTGCCATCTCCTGAATAAACTTCAATTTCCCTGAAATTCGGATTGGCTAATATGCCTGAAATATTATTAAACCTGATTTTGGTAGTTGTTATTAATGGAAAAGTAACGCTATCATTAATAGCACCATTATTATAAGAATAAAAATCAACAAATGCAGCACCATCCCAATATTGGAAAGTACAGGTCGTCATCGGTTTAATATCTTTATAAAATACTACCTTTCTTAATGAAACCAAATGATTCCACTCAAATTCAATCCAAGAATTAGTTGAAACCCATCCTGCTATTCCAGGTCCAGACGTGCCATAGGCAGGTATTATTCCATCGTTATATAAATCAGGTGTATAACCATATCCACCTCCAGATCCTTGTGAAACATCAGCTGTAAGAGCATAATTAATTCTTGTTTCATTAGCTCTGGCATGAACATAAAATGTAGTAGTATCTAATAATACAGGTGTAGTAAATTGATTTCCGGAACCAATTGCATTTCCTCCAACTGGGACATTATACCATTGCAATAAATCTGTGGATGAAGCTGTTAACAATGCAGTTGTTGCATAGGGAATAGTAACATTTGGACCAATTAAAGGAATAGATGGTAAATAGGAAGATAAAATTGTTAAAGACGTAGTATCATTTGATTTTGCATAATCAGCACTTAAATTAATCCATGCCAACAGATTAAAAACTGAATCAATATGTGTGGCTGCAACAGAGAGATTAACTTTAGCATTGAAAGTATAGTGAATGGTATCTCCTGGAGCAATAGTTCTGTAAATGATTTCAGGATTTACCGTATTGCTTCCTACTATTTTGTAAGCAACTTCATAATTTCCTGTCAACATTGTATTTACACCAACATTTTTGATTACTATTGTTACAGCTTCAATTGATGTTAAACCACAACCACTTGTTGGATTTTTAATTGCTACCAAAGTGGCGTCATTTGAAGGTGGAAAAAACTCATCAGCACCAATGCAAGGAGGATTTAAACGCATATCACCATCAATATCAGTAGTAATATCAGCTAACATTACTCCTTTTCCCTTTAATAAACCATTAAAAGTGTGTAAATCAGTGAAACTGAAAAAATAAGGATTATATGAAACGGAATTTGAATCCATTAAACTTGAAGCAGTGAAACTTGACAAATTCATATATTCTACTGCATTCCAGTTAACTAGATTAATGCCAGTTGAATAATAATTATTAAAATCACAAGAACTAACCGATGAATTTCCTTCAACATAAAAAGGATATTTATTACTTAGTAAATTATTATTCTTTAAATCGATACCAGAACATGAACTTGTTATATTTATAGCTCTGGTATTTGTAGAACTATTTCCAAAACAAGCAACAGAATTAGCAAACACATTATATTTTGATAAACTATTTAATCGAATTCCATAAGCAATAGTAGAACCATTTACAATACTTACAAAATTATTGGCAATCAATCCTTTACTCAAATCAGTAGAAACTGAACTTTCTACAAAAATACCATACATAGATACACCACTTCTCAAGTTTACCGTATTTTTTGTGATTTTACAATTTACATTACCAGATTGCAAATAAATTCCATATTTGTTGGTATTATATAAAGATGAAGAAATTGTATTTGAATCAATCAAAAGAGAATCAACATATTGTGTATATATTCCATACACTATTGAATTATCAATAATATTGTTTTTAATAATAATATTTTTTAATCTAACATTTGCAATTCCTTTTACAGAAATTCCATAAGATCCTTTGATAATGTGATTCTTTTGAATTAAATTTCCATGATTTGCATTTACAGATCCTTCAATATTAATAAGTGATTGAGAGGTAGCTGCACCTGCAAATCCTAAAAACAGATTCCCGATAAACTTATTATTGGTAGCACCATTTATTAATACAATTGCAACAGAGTATAAGGAATCAGCCGGGGCAAATTTTATATTTTTAAAGCTAATGTAATCGCTACTATTCAATTTAACAATCCAGTTGGAAGTAGATGTAGATGCATGGTTTAAAATCACAGATGTACTATCATTAGTTAAAGATTGAAAAGTTATTGTATTGCTGGAAGAAGCTCCAACAATTTCATTTAATGTAATTTGTTCGGAATAAGTTCCGGGATTTATATTAAAAACTACAGGACCATTAATACCACATTGAGTTAACCCAATGTTTACATCTGCAAAAGTTTGAAAATTAGCATTTGGACCTCCTACAGAATAATTTCCGTTTAAGGGGCCTCCACAGGAATAAAAAGTATAGAAAGCTGTATCATTTATATTATTTTGATCGATACTGTCATTTGGCAAATTAGTCCAGACTTTCAGGGTATGCATTCCGATAGTTGTATTTAGATTTCCAACAGTATAACTTATTGATGAATCTTTTAACAAACTTCCTGTCCATAAGGAAGTACTCTGAATATTTCCATCTAAAGCAAAACTAACATTAGTTTTTGTTAATACAGAACTACCAAAATTTTTAATTTTTGCAACTATGTCAAATACTGTTCCAGCAGTAACACTTCCTACAGGGCTGGTTAGTTGAGAAATACCTGCATCCTGAGTAAGAGATGGAACCACAGCAAATCCTAAAGTTATGTTAGGCCTCTGAGCATTTACATCAACTATAGAAGAACTGGAAGCAAAAAATTGATGTGATCCAGATGATGCATTGGTAAATCGGAATGAAGGTGTGCTCACGGCACCTAATCCTCCGTAATTGGTTTCGCATAATACAATTAAATTGCCTGAATTATAATTATACGGAGTATTTAAAGCAATGGTTTTCCATCCTGTTGAAGCAAAAGTTTGTGTACCATTATATACCAAAACAGCTCCATCCATCAAACTAGCCCACGAATCACCAATTAATGCAGATGCATTGGATTGTTTTATGTAAATTCTGATTGGAATATTTAATGAAGCCTGTGCTGTAGAAACATACCATTGTAATTGATTTATAAATCCATACCTATTTATATTGGAATATAAATATAAGGCTGCACTTTTTGTAGAATCAGCATTTGATTTAAAAGGATAATTCTGAGGTGAAGAACCACTTCCCACAATTACATTGCCACCAGTTGAATATTTAATAAAAAAGGAATAATAATCGCTTAGTGGTTTTTCTATAAAATTATGAGCAGAAGATGCGTCAACAGCTGTTAATTTAAATGTAATTTTTTTACCGTAACCAACAAATGGAATACCAGCAGTATATAAACTGTCAATTATTGGAGATTTTACCATCCCTAATTGTGTAAAATTACCATTACCAACTTTATATGAAATATAAACAGTATCGATACCAGATGCATCTTTTACATAAGCTGAAACATTGTAAGGGCCTCCATAATATGCAGTATCAGCAGGATAGGAAACTACATTTAGTGTTGGAGGATCAAGTTCCGACATACTTGCAATAACTTTAATATCGTCAAGTAGCCAACCATATCTTCCAGCACCCAACGGATTGTTACTTCCTGTATATTTAAATCTAATCTTTACGTTTGCTTGATTAGATGCTAATGATGAAATATTAAAAGTTTCATTTTTCCAACAATCATTTGTTGGATTAACAACAGTATCACCAACTCTCCAAATACTATATGAGCTTTCACTAAACCTATTCAACACCATACTTGCATTACCCTGATAATAGGATGAGCTTAAAAGTGACCATGTTAAACCTCCATTTATCGAAACTTCAACCTGACCACCATCTGAAAAGAACAATTTACATATTTGTGCAAACTTAAGATAAACATTACTATAACCAACAGTACTAAAGGAATTTGTAGTTAAATATACCGTTTTCCCAATCTGAACACGATTTGAATCTGCTCTTAAACCTGAATTTTTCAAATGAGTTGAAATCGCCCATGAATTTCCACCAACCGGATCAGTTGAACTTTGCAAGCTATCTCCTAAGGATGGTAGTTCAAAGTCTTCGTGAAAAACAATTGTAGATTGCGCTGATAAAAATGTTATAAAAGAAATTGCAACTAAAAATACGAAAATCTTTTTCATAATGTTTTTCTTTATTATTGTTTTTTTATTAATAGGAATAGTTCAATTGAATCATTTTGTTTATATTAATCATTTTGTATTCACAACATCTTGAAACATAATGATTATTATCTTTTGCATAATTTATGGCATTAGATAACTCACTTACTGACAAATCTCTTTTTGTAAGAAAAGCTATGGCACCCAAACTAAAAGTTGCTGCAATAGTTCTGGTATCTTCAAAGGTACAGGTTACAATTACCTTTACTTCAGAACTGATGGTAAGAATTTTTTTTATTTCGGCAATATCAATAAGGTTATTGGATTGTAAATCGTAAATTATAATATCCGGAATTCGGTTTCTAAGATTTAACAGCAAATCATTGGCATCATCAAATTCACCAATAATCTTGACATGAGGAATTTTTTTCAATAAAATTTTATTGGTTTCTTTTGATAAAAAATCCTTAATACAAAATGCTATTTTTGTTGCCAATTTTTAAAGAATATTTAATTAGCAAATTTAAAGCATAATGAAAGTAAATAATATAGGTAATATTCCTTGTTTTAAGTACGGAAAATTACCTATTTTAATAATAAATAAAAGTGTAAATTTTATTGTAAATTTTGAAAAGTGAAAATATAAAAAGATTTAAATATTTTGATACGTTTTAATAAAATATAATTTACAAGGAAGAGAATTATTACAATATTACAACTTCAACAAATCAATTAAAAGTAAGTATTATAAACAATAGTTAGTTAAACTTTAATAAAGTTAATTAGATAATTATTAATATATTACACAAACAAATAAAGCTTTGTCAAAGTTCTCAATATCTGAAACTTATAAAAGTTTATCGAAGTATTGAATAAGGTTAACCCATTTTGCACTTATCCTGCTGTAAAATTCTGTAAGAACGATGTTTCAATTTTTTTGAGTTCCGAACTGTGTACTACAGATTTTCGTTTTACAAAGGGGTAGAATTTATAGTTTAAAGCCTTATAA
>CAIZXK010000655.1 GCA_903936865.1 uncultured Bacteroidales bacterium
GCCCTATCCCCAACGAATTATTACTTATTTTTTGTGGTTACCTTTCATTCACCGGAATTTTAAACCTACCACTGGTTTTGCTTTTTCAATCTGATAACTGCGAAATGGATTTCTGTTGATATTTCTTTTTAAATCATGATTAGACAACACATTGCAGGGCCAGGCATTATCAGGAATAGTTGAAAGTGATTTTTTTATACAATCAGAATAATTCTTAGCTTTCCATTTCTGAAACATAAGCGAAAAATCAAATGCCAGATGAATTCCACTCTTGTTATCAGTCAAATAACTTGCTGATAATTTTGAATCGCCTGGTGGCATTACATATATTTCACCAATAAGAACTTTATCCTGATACTTCTCCGTTAACTTTCTTAGTTTTTCAACAATTTTGTAAGATTTAGGTCTGTTGCGTGAGTATTTATGATTTTGTAAAAAAGGGATATTTAATAAAAAAGGATTATTACGGTATTTTTTATCTTTAACTATCATATTTATAACATCCAACCTATAACCATCCACACCCAGATCGAGCCAGTATTTTATTTCGTTGAAAAACGTTTTTGCCATTTCTTTATTTCGCCAGTTCAGATCGGGTTGTTCTTTGAAAAATGAATGAAGATAATAGGCTTGTGTTCTTTTATCATATTGCCATGCACTTTTTCCGAAAGATGATTTCCAGTTGTTGGGAGCTTTATTCCTTTTGCCATTTTGCCATATATACCAGTCTCTTTTGGGATTATCTGCTGATGAGCATGATTCAACAAACCATGGATGCTGATCTGAAGTATGATTCATTATCATATCCATAATAACTTTAATGTTTTTGGAATGAGCTATTTCCAATAGATTTTTAAAATCATTAATCGTTCCATACTCATTATCTATAGCTTTATAATCAATAACATCATAACCAAAATCTACTTTTGGCGACTCATAAACAGGTGAAAGCCAGATAGCATCAATTCCCAGATTTACTAAATAATCCAGTTTTTCGATAATCCCATTAATATCCCCGATTCCATCATTATTTGAATCGTAGAAACTACGGGGATAAATATGGTAGATAACTCCATGTTTCCACCAAACCCACTCATTTGCTTCCTTTTGTTTCAATTTTATTTCTTAAATTATAACCCGACTTCCTTCAGGAATTGCTCAAGTATTAATGATTTATTGTATTTTTGGGAACGTTCTATTGCAGCTTTTTTAAATGATTTCTGAGAAACTTTATCACTAAAAAAATGTATAATTTTATCAGCCATTTCTTTTGCATCAGAAACAAGAAATCCGTTAGTATTGTCTTCAATAATATCTTTTGGACCTTTGTCGTTATAAGCAATTACAGGCAATCCACAACTTAACGATTCTAAAACCACGCAGCTGAATGTATCAAATTTGGATGGTAATATCAATAAATCTGCAGCAGAATATATTTCAGGTAATTTATCATGATCAATCCAACCCAGAAAAATTGCTTCGGGTAGAACTTCTTTTAGTTCTTTTTCTGCAGGTCCCGTACCTGCAATAACTAATTTTAAATCAGGAATTTCGATTTTTACTTTTTCATAAATTTCGGGTAATTCAAATACTCCTTTTTCTTTACTTACTCTTCCTGCAAATAATAAAACAGCTTCGTTGGTTAATTTAAATTGTTTTTGTTTTGTAGTTTTCTTTGGCTTAAATTTGTCGTCAACCCAATGTGCAGTTAAAAATACCCTGGAAGCATCAAAACCCATCTGAGGACTGCTAAGCCATTTTTGCTGATCGGTATTTAAAACAAATAAATTATCGAATGCATTATAATATAACCTCAGCAACCTTCTGAAACGGTTACTATTATTATGATCAATTTTCAAAACTTTTCTGGCAAACATTATCCAGTCGGTATGTATATAAAAAAAAGCTTTAACTGAATAGGCGTGCTTTAGATAAATGGCAGCCAGACCCATTAATCCTTCTGTTGAGCAAATCAATCTGTCATATTCATTTTCTTGAAATAGTTTATGTATTTCCAGGTAATTAGGGACTCTGATAGTCTGATTTTTATACATTGGTAATTGGAATTCTGCCAATGGCTTGATAACAATCAGATGATCGTCTGATTGAAGCTTATTACTGCAGACCAATATATCAATAGGTAAATTTCTTTCTTTTATTTCCTTGTGCATTGATTGCAAAACCATTGAAACTCCATTATTGTCTTCATACGTATCAGTAAGCCACAACATTCTTTTTGGATGCTGAAGTACTCCCATTTCCTCTGAAAAAGTTTTTAGTAAAGGGCGTACATTATAAAGTACTCTTGAGCTTGTGTAATTTGCAGCCAGTATTAGTGCGGAAGCCAAAAATGGGAATGATAAACCATCAAGAAATTCAGATAAGTTTGGATTACTCATTCTTTTGGTTTTGTTTCTGCTGAAATATTTCTTTTCACTTTCAAAATAAGCTCTGAATTCACTTGGAAATTCAAACTTATCAATCAGATTATTAAAATCAAAATCATTAAAAGTTCCTTCTACATTAATTTTATCTATCTTTTTTATCAATCTATCAAAAAGTAACACATTTAACTTATCACTTATTGAAAAAACAGATTTTTTATATATTTCAACTACATTTTCGGGATCATTTTTTGTTGTTTGAGCGATGCTTAATGCTTCCTTAAAAATGGGTTTGTAAACTTTAGGCACTAATACTTTTTTTGAAATTGAAGGTGTTTTTCCCTGAAAGCAATTGTGAAATGTTTCAATAAAATTCATGGTAATCTTATGCCTCCGTAATTCAGCAAAACCATTTGAAACCAGCAAGGCAATCAATTTTTCCTGTGTATTTCCTTTATGAAGTAATATCCTTAATAAGCCGGGGTCTTTTCTGTTGAGTGCTATCTGGAAAACATAATCGAGAAAAGCGACTGTAAGTTTTTCACTGTTATGATGAGAACCATAAGGAGCCATACTTCCGTCCCTGATTGCTTTTAATGCTAATTCAGAATGTTTATAATTTTTAAGTTTCACAGTTAATTGAGGAACGTATAATAATGTTCCTGTCAAACCTGCAAAAAAGCCCATGTGACTGTCAGATCCACCGGACATACTCTTTTTGTAAGGGTCTTTACAATATCTGTTTGCAGCTAATCCGGTTTCAAGTGAAAGCTGATCTATCTTTTCGGGTGTCAGGTTTTCAACCCATGTTTTTACAAGCATATTTTGCCAGGTATCTCTTTGACC
>CAIZXK010000656.1 GCA_903936865.1 uncultured Bacteroidales bacterium
ACCTAAAATCCGCAAGGATTTTTATTAGTGCTTTATTAAATGATAGTTATGGATTTTTGCTGTCATTTAATTATTTTATAAAAATTCGTGTAACTTGTACTGAGCGAAGTCGAAGTATTCGTATATTTAGCGGGCAATAAATTTTTTATTTGCGGATTTAAGGAAATAAAAAAATCTTAATTTTAAAACTTATTTTTTCTTATTTTTGTTAATGTAATAGAAAGTAATCTATATTTAATTTTTCAACTATTCTGTACAAAGTAAATTAAACCAAATCAAGTTAACCATGTTTTCTTTAAAGTTTTTATTTTGAAATGATTGTAGAATAATATTGTAGATAATAACATCGAAACGTCGAGATGAATCTTTACAAATTCATAAAATAAATAAAAAGAATTCGATTATAAAAAAATTAATTATTGAAGTCAAAAGACAAAACAAGATAGAAATCAAGTTGAAAAATAAAATTAATTGTATTAACTTGGACTTAAAATTACCAGCTATGAAAAATCAATCAGAATCGACCAATGCATTAAAAAAATTAACAAGTTATATTAAACCTGAAAATGGTAACCACATATGGCAATTCTCTCGTGTTGGTGGAGTTAACAGGGTGAATCTGAATTCAGGAATGGATCTTGTTTCGCTCGAAAATCTCGATCAAAAACTATGGACTGCATTGAGTTGCCCTGTTTATGGTTTGGAAATTGATCCAAAAACACTTGAACTAATTGACACTGATCATGATGACAGAATAAGAGTTCCTGAAGTAATTGCTGCGGTTAATTGGATAACTTCAATTATTAATAATCCTGATGATATTATCCTTCAAAAAAAGAGTTTTCCTCTTTCGGCCATAAACGATCAAACTGAAGAAGGAAAAATATTGCTGGCTTCTGCAAAACAGATTCTTGTAAACTTAGGAAAGCCAACTAATACTGAAATTACAGCTGAAGAAACTTCTGATGTTAAAGCAATCTTTGCCAATACAAAGTTCAATGGTGATGGCATAATTACTGAAGAATCAACTGATAATGATGATTTGAAAAAACTGATTAATGAAATCATTACTTATATTGGTTCTGAAACAGATAGAAATTCCAAACAAGGAATAACCTCAACACATATTGAGGAATTTTATAAAAGCTGTGAAGATTTTTCAAATTGGTATTCCATTGCCGAAAACAATTCGGGAAAAATATTTCCATTCAAAGAAAATACAGCTGATGCTTTGGATGCCTATCTGGCAGTGAAATCCAAGATTGATGACTACTTTCTAAGAACTCGGCTTTCTGAATTTGATGAGGGTTCATTTGAGGTTTTTAGCTTATTAACTGCACAATATGAGTCAATAAGTACAAAAGATCTTTCGACTTGCTTTGACGAAATTGCATTGCTTCCTATTGCCAAAATATCCTCAGATAAAAACCTGCCTCTCAATAAGATGATTAATCCATCCTGGGAAAAAGCATTGGAAAAATTAAAAGCACTTGTACTGATTCCAACTTTTTCCACTAAGGAAACTCTATCAATACAGGAATGGGAGAGTATAAATGAAATATTTACTGAATATAATCGATGGATTTCAGAAAAAGCCGGAAATAATGTTGAAGATTTAGGAATAAAAAAAATTCGTGAGATACTGGCTAATAACAAAATACAAGATTTATTTTCATTAATTGAACAGGATCTGGAATTAGAAAATGAGGCCAATAATATTATTACGGTTGATAAAATGGTTCGTTTTTATTGTGATATATTTACATTGCTAAAAAACTTTGTCAATTTTAACGATTTCTATTTACCTGAATCACAAGCTATTTTTCAAGCTGGTAAGTTATACATCGATCAGCGT
>CAIZXK010000657.1 GCA_903936865.1 uncultured Bacteroidales bacterium
ATAAATATTTTAATTTAAAGCTTTTATATAAATCTCTTTAACAATCTTAGCTGCATTATCCCATTTCATGCTGTCAACTTCACTTTTCCCGTATTTAATGAAAATTCTGGAAAGTGCATCATAATGAAGTAAACCGTAAATGGCATCCGACATAGCATCGATATCCCAGAAATCAATCTTTAATGCATATTTTAATACCTCAGAAACTCCAGATTGTTTTGATATTACTACAGGAACATTAGAACGCATTGCTTCTAAAGGTGAAATTCCGAATGGTTCAGAAACGGAGGGCATAACATATACATCACTCATCGAAAACATTTTGTCAACATTTTCTGCATCTAAAAATCCGGTAAAATGAAACTTATTGGATATTCGAAGTTGAGCTACTCGTCTGATCATTCTGTTTAGCATATCTCCTGATCCTGCCATAACAAACCGGACATTTTTGTCTTTCTGCAAAACTTTATATGCTGCTTCAACAAAATAATCAGGACCTTTTTGGAAAGTAACCCTACCTAAAAAGGTAACGATTTTTTCTTTAACATTTTTTTCTGTATATTGATTATCATTATAGTTAGAAGGTTCAACAGCATTATGAACTGTAAAAACTTTTTCAGGAGAAATGCCATATCTTTCAATAATGATGTTTCTTGTAAGATTACTAACAGAAATAATCAAATCAGCATTTTCCATGCCTAATCGTTCAATATCATATACATTTTGATTAATATTTTCACCTGAACGATCAAATTCTGTTGCATGTACATGAATTACAAGCGGTTTATTTGATATTTTTTTTGCTGCAATTCCAGCTGGATAAGTTAACCAATCATGAGCATGAATAACGTCAAAATTATTTTTTGAAGCTATAGTACTGGCAACTAAAGCATAACGCTGTACTTCTTCCATTAGATTCTGTCCGTATTTTCCTGAAAATTCATATTTTTTACTAAGAACAGATTCGTAAGTATCACTTCCTGTTTGCTTTGTATAATTGATAATATCATAAAATTCATCCGGTGAGGCATAAGGAATCAAGTTAGATCCTACTTCTATATAAGAAATATTTTCCCAATAATCTTTATAAATGGAATTACGAATGTCAATAGAAACATCACTGGCATTTACTAATCTTACAGATTCTTGATTTTCATCACCATAAGCTTTTGGGACTACAAAAATTACTTCAACTCCCTGATTTAATAATCCTTTAGTGAGTCCAAAACAGGCTGTCCCCAATCCTCCTGTTATATGTGGAGGAAATTCCCATCCAAACATTAAAACTTTCATAAATTGTTTTTTTTAGCGAATTTATTAAATATTAGGTAATTATTCATTTTCATATTTATTAATCATCCAATGAATTCTTAGTAATTCTGCTACACTCCATGCCTGTGATGGCGTTCCTCCTGGTAAATGTGGAGGATTTCCATCATAAATTTCAGATATTGAACTTATACCATGCTCTCTTATGACTGGTTCAAATCCTTCATAAATATTTTTTATAAAAGAAAGTCCGCTTTTACCATAAATCTTCAGATAACCTTCAACAAAATGCCCTAAAAGCCATGGCCAAACACTTCCCTGATGTGAAGCAAAATCCCTTTCAGTTTGATTACCTTTATAAATATCTTTATAGTCGGATGATTTTGGTGATAATGTTCTTAATCCTCTTGGAGTTAAAAGTTCTTTTCTGACTAATTCTAAAATTAGCTGACAAATTTTTTCACTTAAAGGACTATAAGGCAAAGAAGTAGCAAAAATCATATTTGGTCTTATACTCCAATCTTTAAATTCACCATCAACATAATCAGCAAGATAGCCTTTATCTTTATTCCAAAAGACTTCTTTAAAAGATTCTTTAATCTTTACCGAAAGAGATTTCCATTCTGAAATAAATTCAGTATCTTCAGCATACGTTGCAACTTCAATGCTAAACATTATTGCATTATACCACAATGCATTAATCTCTACCTGCATTCCAGTTCTTGGTGTTATTGGTTTGCCATTGACAACAGCATCCATCCAGGTATAGGCTTTTCCATTTTCTCCTGCATATATTAATCCGTTATCTAACATTTTAATATTGTTAATGATGCCGTTTTTATAGCTTTCAAGAATGAATTTCATTTTTTCTCCATATTCTTTCCAAATCTTTTTTTGAGAATTGGTGAAATCTGCATATTGCTGTAATGACCAGAAAAACCATAACGATGCATCCACAGAATTGTAATCTGATTTTGAACCTTCGCCATAGTTTGGAAACAATGGTCCATTCATATCTTGCATCATTGTGTCAATGACATCTTTGCAAGTTTTAAAATCATTATTAATTAGAGTTAAACCTGGCAAAGAAATAAATGTATCTCTTCCCCATCTTCCAAACCAGGGAAATCCAGCTATAATTTCTGTTTTTTTATTTTTCTTTACAATAAACTGTTGAGCTGAATTACGCAAGCAATTTTCAAAATTATCTCTTGGAATTCTTTTTTTAAGTTCATTATTAAATAATTTTTTAAGATTTTCTGGGTTTATCTCATCAATTCCTGCTGAAAAATAAATACTTTCACCTTTTTTAATTTCAAATTCAAAGTATCCGGGGACATATAAATCTTCTGAAAAATCAAATCCTCTTTCTTTTTCTTGTTGATATTCAATGTTATAATACCAATCTGGAACATGGATATACTCATTTTCTTTTGAAAATTGCATATATAAATGAGAATAACCTTGATACATTTGTGTTCTTATTCCATTTTTTATAACTTCATATCTTTTGTCAACAAGATGATTCGCTTTTGATAATTTGTGTATATTTCTGAAAGCCAGATAGGGTTTTATTCGTAACCTGGTTTTTGAATGAGCATCAACCAATGTATATTTAATTATTAATCGATCTTCATATCTTGAAAATAGCATTTCCTTAGTAAGTAATACGCCTCCAATTCTATACGTTAATATTGGTATTGGTTGTGATTCAAAACTTCTGATATATTTATGACCCTTTGGATTGTATATTTCCCCCGGATATTTACGAATACTTAAATTAAAATCAGCATCCTGTTGAATAACTGTTTCATCAATACTTGAAAGTAAAACATGATTTTCGCCATCAATTAAAGGTTGGGGAACTACCAATAATCCATGATATTTTCTTGTATTGCAATTAATTATTGTAGTACTTGCGTAAGACCCAGCTGCACTTGAACGAACCAATTCCCTGTTTAATGAAAATTCCAAATTTACTAATTGTTCTTTTGTAAAAGATATATAACTCATAATAAAATATTTATAAGTATTTTATGTTAATCTGATTTTTAATGTTTCAAACAATAAAAATAAATAAAAATCCAATAACATTAACAAAATAGTTA
>CAIZXK010000658.1 GCA_903936865.1 uncultured Bacteroidales bacterium
GCCTAATTTTTTTCATAAAAGCCCTAAAGGATTGTTTGTTATCTGGTTATTAACATCTATTATAAATTATTTTTTATTTTATCACAAAGGAAAAAATCTTAAAATAATTGATTATTTTGAAAAGAATAAACCCAGTGATATTTATTATTTAGTATTTCTATGTTATATAATATTTACTTTTCTATTATTTTCTGTTATGGATTTTATTAGAAGTTTAATTTAAGTAAATTATATTGCTAAATTTTTCTTGTCTTAACCTTAGTTGACATGAATGAATAAAATAATTAATATAAACTACACTTCGTTCAACATCTGTCTTTTCCAAAAAACATCTCTTTCCACATCAGATAATTCATATATCGCCAGGCAAAATCCTGTGCTTTACTAATATTGCCTTCAAATATCGTTTCCCAATCATTCAGCAATTTATGGGCATCTACATAATTATCGGTATGCATTAATGCAGAAATTCTGGATTTCATTTCCAGATTTATTTCTTTCAGCCAGGTTTGCTGAGGTGTAGAAAAACCCATTTTATCGGTGCGGTTTTTAATGGCATCGGGCAAAATTCCCTGCATGGCATTACGAAGCAGACTTTTACTCCATCCATTGTGAATTTTGTAGTTGGCCGGCAAACTGAAAATATATTCAATCAGTTTGATATCATCAGAAAATGGAGTTCTGGATTCTACAGAGAAAGCCATGGAACAACGATCTTCCCAACGGAGAAGATTTTTCAGATAGTTTTCGGTAACGTATTTATGCAATAATCTGTTCGTACCAATCAGATGATATTCGCCTGCAAAACTGATATTGGCATTGTTGTTTTTAATAAAATCGGCTGTTAAGTATCGGGCTTCAGCTTTAATTTGCTTTGCCAGTACTTTTTTTAATCCTTTTGGAAGCAATTTATCTATTCCATATTTAATAATTGATTTTGCATAAATACCTAATGTAGTGGGAGAGTTACCGATGTTTTTTATTTCATTAAAAAGTGTATTGATTTTAAGTTTGCAGAAAAGTTCAGAGTAATAAGCAGAATAAAAAGGAGCATAACCGGCAAATAATTCATCACCGCCCTGACCGTCGATAAGAATATGGATGCCATGCATTGCAGCCGTTTGCATAACTTTATACTGTGCATACGTACTGGTCGAAAGAAGGGGAATATCCTGATGATAAATTATTTTTTCGAGTTCATTCATCATATCATCAGAGGTGCAATTTGCTTTAATCCATTCTGTTCCGGTTTTCTTAGCAACCAGTTCAGCCCATTTGGCTTCATTAAATTCATCACTTTTATTTATGGCAGTAAAAGTAATCAGTTGATCGCCCAATTGTGAATGTTTTTTTTCTTTACCAATTTCGGCAGCCATACAAACAATACTTGAACTGTCAATTCCACCACTAAGGCAAAAGCCAACAGGAATATCCGATTGCAATCTTAAATCGATAGCATTATGAATCAGTTCTCTTGTGTTTCTCTGATATTCAAGTTGTTTTGAAGCATCAAAGGAAGCAAGCCCTTTCTTATAAGCTAAATCGTAATATTTTGTTGTGGAAAATGTTTGTTTATCAATGTTATAAACAAAGTAATGTGCAGGTTTCAATTCAAAAATATTTTTAAAGAAACCTTCTACCTGCAATTCGATCTGATTGAGAAAAAGATAATCGAAAATTGCACTTTCATTAATTCCGATGTTGTTTTCAGGAATCTGAAGCAATGCTTTTTGTTCTGAAGCAAAAGCAAATAAATTGCTGTCAGAATAATAGTATAAAGGCTTTACACCAAAGCGGTCGCGACTTCCGAACAAAATGTTTTTTTTGCGGTCGAATATCACAAAACTCCACATACCGTTGAGTTTTTGCAAACAATCGAAGCCCCATTCTTTATAGGCATACAATAATACTTCGGTATCGCTTTGGCTAATAAAATGGTAACCTTTCGTAATTAATTCATTTCTAAGCTCTATATAATTATAGATTTCCCCATTTAATGTAATCCAAATATCATTTTCAGCTATACACATCGGTTGATGAGCAGCTTCAGATAAATCTATCACAGACAATCTTCTATGACCAAGTGCCAGATAAGTTGTTTTTTCTATTTCATCAACAGTAAACCTTGGTCTGTATTCAAAATCAGTATTCCATGCAGTAAATTGAGTATCGGAACTTCCGGCACATACATGCTGGTTTGTTTTTGATTCAAAAAACACATAACCCTCATCATCAGGTCCTCTGTGTTTAATGCTGTCATTCATATGTTTAATGACAGCAGGCAATTCGGTATCCGATTCCTGAAGTTTTAAAATGCCGCAAATTCCACACATACTTATAAAGGTTTTCTGTCGAAGAAGGGGCTTTTTCCCGATGCACTCAATGGAACTCCAAAAATTATTGCTGCTTCATCACCTAAAAGATTTAATTCTTTAACAGCCAATCCGATGGAGTACATTACACGGTTATCAACCCTATTATCAGCTGCAACTCCTACTGCAGAGCCGATAGAAATTCCCAAATCATTGGTATTGAAAATGCATGGTGCTTTAGGGTTTTTGTTTTTTTCTAAACAATCAGGATATCCACATAAACCACAATTTAAACCATTTGCTTTTATTTTTGTAGCAATCAGTACAATAACTGATGAATGGAGAATATTATCAGCATCGCGGGTGAAAAATGCCAGGTTATCGCGAACAGAAATCTCTTTCATCTTATTGGAAATCTGAACAATAGTTTCTCCAATTGCCGTTGCAATAATCAAATTATCAATTCCGCGTGCTTTTGGAGCAGTTCTGGCAGCTGTAAGCATTTTAGCAGCTATCTCTTTCAAAGAGTTTTCTCTGATATTTTCTTCAAATTGTATCATGTTTTTGTATTTTGAACTAAATAGGTTTCCTCAATAGTTCTTATTAAATCAAAATTAAATAAATTCTATATACTAATGCAAATTTCTGATGCGTTCTAAATAACTATGTTACGGTTCTATGAATTTATATTTTATTCAGATAATCAACCAGTTTTCGGGTAGCAATTCCCCTATGACTAATTTGGTTTTTATCTTCCAATGTCATTTCTGCAAAAGAAATCCCATATCCATCTGGCATAAAAATAGGATCGTATCCAAAACCATCTTCACCATACTTTTCGGTAAGAATAATTCCGTTTACAATTCCTTCAAACTGAACTTCTTTACCATCAATCAGTAAAGAAATTACAGTCCGAAATCTAGCCTTACGATTGATTTCTCCATGCATTTTTCCCAGAACTTTGTCAATATTATCCTGAAAACTACATCCTTCACCTGCATAACGTGCTGAAAAAACACCGGGTTCTCCATTTAAAGCTTCAATTTCAAGCCCTGTATCATCTGCAAAACAGTTTATTTCAAATTTTTCATAAATATAATGCGATTTCTGTGATGCATTGCCTTCAATAGTTGGTTGTTCTTCGGGTATTTCATCATTGCATTTAATATCATTTAAACTTAATAAATGAAAACTGCCATTGATTAACGGACTTATTTCCTTGATTTTGTGTTGATTGTTTGTTGCAAAAACTAATTCCATGAAAATGTATTTTTTTATTCAAAAATAATACTAATTTTGTTATAACAAAAATAATTAAACAATGAGTATCAAAGGAACAAAGACCGAAAAAAACTTATTAAAGGCTTTTGCAGGTGAATCTCAAGCCAGAAATCGTTATCATTTTTTTGCAAAGCAAGCAAAGAAAGAAGGTTATGAGCAAATTGCTGCTTTATTTGAAGAAACTGCATTACAGGAAGAGTGTCATGGAAAAATATTCTTTCGTTATTTGGAAGGAGGTCCTGTTGAGATAACAGCAACTTATCCGGGAGGAATTATTGCTTCTACCGCTCAAAATTTGGAAGCTGCTGCAATGGGTGAGAATGAAGAATGGACTGAATTATATCCAGCGTTTTCAAGAATAGCTGAAGAAGAAGGATTTAAAAAAATTGCAACTTCTTTTAAATTAATTGCAGCCATCGAAAAACAACATGAAGAACGTTTTAAAAAATTGCATTTCAATATATTAAACGGAAATGCTTTTAAGAGGGATACTAAAGCAATGTGGGTTTGCCGTAAATGTGGGTTTGTTCATTACGGAGAAAAAGCTTTATCAATGTGTCCGGTTTGTGAGCATCCAAAAGCATATTTTGAAATAGTTGCCGAAAATTTTTAATTTTCTGATAAAGGTCTGATAAAAAGAATTCTAGCAATTAGTATATATTTCTTAATTTATTTTAACAGAATTTTTTAAATTAGATTTTATTGACTAATTCAATAATATCAATAAATTTTCATTTAAATATTTTTACATTTTAAGTTCAGTTAATAAAAGAATGCAGGATTTTTTATATAAAAAAACTCCATCTTAAAAGATGGAGCTTCTAAAGCATGTACGTTACAAATAAATTGCATTATCGATAAACGGGTATGTTATTCTGGATAGATTGTAACACAAATATTTGTTTTATCTGAATGCAAAGATAAGGTCAGATGAAGCAAATTGCAAGCATTTTTTGACTTATTGTATGTACCCCCCCTTTTTTAGTGGCGAACCCCCAATATTTGATGATGAAGTAAAAAAATGTTAATTTTTTATCATTTTTAAATATGAATTTTTAACAAAATTCAGTCTTGTTTTAGAACAAATTTTCCAGATTTTTTATTTTTTCACTTGAAATTAGTAATTCCTTATGATAGTTGTCATGTTTAAGTGTACATGTTTTTGTTTTCCTATTCACTGAAACTAAATAATTAACATTAATAATATGTGAACGGTTAATTCTGAAGAAAATATTACCTGGTAATATAAACTCTACCTGTCCTATGCTGTTTGTAAGTAATTCGGTTTTTGATTTCACAAGACTTAACATTGTATAATTTCCTTCAGCAACACAAAAAATTATATCATTTGGATTAATTGTGATAAAACCTGTACGTGTATTAAACTTTAATTTCTTATTAATTGATAGGTTTTCGAATAAAACTTCAATTTTATGCAAAAAATTATTCTTTTTTTCTTTAATCAGAAACTTATTAATTGTTTTATCTAATTCACTAATATCTATAGGTTTGAGTAAAAAATCAAATGCCGAATTTTGAATTGCTTTTACAGCATATTGATCATAAGCTGTAACGAAGACAAATTCAGGATGGGTAATTTTTAGTTTCTCTAAATCTTCAAGTAATTCAAAGCCGTTCTTTAACGGCATTTGAATGTCAAGAAATACTAAATCAGGCAAATAGGAAGTTATTGAAACCAATGCTTTTATTGCATTTTCGCAACAATCAATTATTTCAATTTCTTCCCGGTTTTTTAATAAATTAAATAATAAATCTCTGCCTTCTTGTTCATCATCAACAATTAACGTTCTTATTTTTTTCGATTCCATGCTTTATATTTTAAAGTTAAAGTTTAAAGGTATTTTAATAATAATTTTAGTTCCTGAAGAATTATCAGATACATCTTCTAAATCAATTATTTCCTGAATTATCTTTTCCTTATTGTATTTATTGAATAAATCATAATATGAGTTTATAATTTTTAAACCAATTCCGGTTGATTGTTTTGATAAGTGTTTAGCTTTTTTTCTGCCAATTCCGTTATCTTCTATGATAATAATATTCTCATTATCATTACATTTGATTGAAACAGAAAGCTTTCCTTCCTTTTCTTTGTGCATTAAACCATGTTTGATTGCGTTTTCGACATGGGTTTGTATAACCATTTTAGGAATGTTTTTATATTTATCCACATTTTTGTCGAGTGTAATTGAATACTCAAATTTATCTTTAAACCTGAATTTTTCTATCTCCAGATAGTTTTTCACAAAGGATATTTCATCATCAATAGAGCGATAAGTTTTGGCTGATGAGGTAATTACAACACGTAATAGATTAGAAAATTTATTGAACATTTTCATTGCACTTTCCTTATCTTCTTTGTAAATTACAGAAGCTATGGAGTTTATGACATTAAAAGTAAAATGTGGATCAATTTGACCTCTGATTGTATTTAGTTGTAATTCAGTAATTTTCTTTTCAGTTTCAATTTTTTCAATTTGTTTCTTTTTCTTATTAATAAGGAAAAGATAGGTTAGTAGCATGGTCGATCCTACTATTGTGATAAATATCAATAACATAAACCAGATTGTTTGCCAAAATGCTTTTTGTATTTGAATAGTTACTAGTTGAGGTATATCCATCCAACTATTATCTTCGTTGCAGGCTTTTAAATAAAAATTATAATTTCCGGGTTGTAAATTTGTATAAACGGCAAATCTGAGAGAAGTTGATTCAGACCAATCATTATCATAACCTTCCAGAAAATACTTGTATCTAACTTTTTCAGGAGCAGTTGTGGTTATTGCCAGATAATCAATACGAATATCTTTTTGCTTGTATGTAAGAATTATTTTTGTAGTTGGATTTATATCATTACTTATTGTATTTTTATGCATTTTATTATCAAGAACACTTATTTCTTGGATGTATACTTTTGGCAGTATTCGATTAAGCATTTTTGATTTAGGTTCAAATCGCACAACCCGGTCTGCTGCCGGAATCCAGATATAACCCTGCGAATCTTTAAATGCTCCGTTTTGACCACATTCTGAGCCTAAAAACCCATTATATTTATCAAATAACTTAATGTAAGGTTTTTCTGTAATGTAATAGTTTTCAAGATAAAAAACACCTAATTGATTCATATTCCCAATAAGCAGGTGTTTCTTGTCAATTTCTGTGATAAATCCGGTAATTGAATTAAAATAAGGATTTTCAACTTTTCTGAATTTTTTATAATCATAAACAAATAAACCGTTTTCATTTCCTATCCATATATTTCCTTTATAATCAACATGCATGGTATTTCCACCATAGTTAAAATTCATTTCTTTGTTAGGCAAATGAATAATTCTTTTCTTGTCCAGTATTGAAATGTTTTTAAATCCTCCCAACCAGTATCTACCGTACTTATCTTTTGTAATGCAAGCGATGTTTCTGCCTTTCTTATTACCGGGATAGATTTTATAGATTTTCCCTGCTTTATTTTTTTCTGCAATTACTAAACCCATTGTTGTACCGGCCATAAATTTATCTTCAACCGTATCTATATAAGTAAAAAGAGAAGAATAAAATTTGTCTTCATTTTCAATTTTAAGTTTTTCAAAATTATTTCCATCAAACCGATAAAGCTTAGTCATTGAGAAATAGATATTTTTTTCTTTATCAGTTGTGCTTCCCATATAAAAATGGAGGTTATCGGGATATGGATTTAATTTTTGCTTTAAGTTTACAGTTTCGAATTTATTATTTTTATATTTCACCAGACTTCCTTCATAGGAGCCAAAATAGATATAATTATTTTTATCTTCGGAAATACACCAAATATTATTATTTATTTTGCTTTTTTCGGAAATAAAATTTGTAAATAATTGCGATTGAAGTTTGTACAAACCTTCTTCGCCCCATAACCAAAACACATTATCTTTATCAATAAAACATTTATTTAGAAAAGATTGATTATAAAAATCAATATAATTGCCTAAATGAAGATGATTATCCTTATCAATATAATAATGCTTAGCCTTATGGTCAATAGTAATGCTAATAATTCTTTCTTTATCAATTAATGATAATTTATTAAAATACAACATTTTCCTATCGTAATACTTAAACAAAGTATCATTCAATAAAACATAAAGATTATCATCATAACCTTTTGTAATATATTTAATTTCAGAATTTGCTACGAATTCTTTTGTAAAGACAGCATTTTTTAATTTATACAATATATTGTCAACTGAGAAAATAAAATAATCATCCTGATTATGAATCCTACTAAAATCAAATTTGTATAGATCATTAAATTTATAATTTTCAGTCGATTTGTTTTTAACTTTATCTTCTCTAAAAACTCCATTTTTGAAGTAAATATAGCGAAATGATGAGTCCGAAAAATAGATAATTTCCCATTCGTTATTTTTTGTTTCTCTAACTTTTACAATCCGATTATAACTGAAGCCTTTGATATTACAATAAAAATTAATAATTTTACCACCTACAATATATGAAAATCCATTATTTGTAATTGCTATCAGATTACCGCAATGGTTCTCAATAATATTAAAAATAAAATTAGATGATAGACCTTCATTGATTGTAAAATTTTTGAACTGCAAACCATCAAACCTGCTTATTCCACCTTTGGTTCCCAGCCAAATAAATCCTTTTGAATCCTGAAAACAACTCATAATCTGAGTTTGAACCAATCCTTCATTTGGTGTATAATGCACATAACTATACTCTTGTCCCTTTGAAAGAAAAGGAATAAGAAAGATGATAAAAAGAAATATTTTTACTATGTAACGCAATTTTGGATATTATTATGTTGTAAAAATAGTAAAAAACTATGATTAAAGTTATTTTAAATATAAAAAAAGTACACGAATATTAATGAAATGAGATATAGATTTTATAAAACAACAAAAGCCATTCAAAAGAACGGCTTTTGTTGTTATTCAATATAATTCGAATTTTTTGATCAGGATTTTATTTAAGCCACTTATCCAGCCATTTGTAGAAAGTACGTTGCCACAATATTCCATTTTGTGGTTTTAAAACCCAATGATTTTCGTCAGGAAATATCAATAATTCTGCTGGTATTCCTCTCAATTTTGCTGCGTTAAAAGCCTGCATCCCTTGTGAAGCAAGAATACGGTAATCCAATTCTCCATGTATGCAAAGTATTGGTGTATCCCATTTGTCAACAAAGCGATGAGGTGAATTTGCATAGCTGTTTTGAGCAATTTTGTTGTTCTTATCCCAAAACGGACCACCTAAATCCCAGTTTACAAACCACATTTCTTCTGTTTCAAGATACTGAGCTTCCAGGTTAAACATTCCATCATGCGAAATAAATGCTTTGAATCGTTTGTTGTGATTTCCGGCTAACCAGTAAACAGAAAAACCACCGTAACTTGCTCCTACACATCCTAATTTGTCTTTGTTTACATAAGGTAACTTACAAGCTTCGTCAATAGCTACCAGATAATCTTTCATATTCTGACCACCATAATCTCCACTGATCTGCTCATTCCATTTCTGACCAAAACCAGGTAATCCATGACGGTTGGGTGCAACAATTATATATCCATTTGCAGCCATCATCTGAAAGTTCCATCTGAAACTCCAAAACTGACTTACAGTGCTTTGTGGACCACCTTCACAATATAACAACGTTGGGTAGGTTTTGGTGCTATCAAAATTTGGTGGATATATGGTCCATACGTGCATGTCTTCATTTGAAGTGGTTTTTATCCAGCTTTCCTTTACTTCTCCCATTTTTATCTGACCTAATAACTCATCGTTGATATTACTGATTTTTGTAATTTTTCCATCAGCAGGAGTTACAGTAACAATGTCAACAGGATGAGACATTGACATTCTGGCTGCTACTAATATATTTCCGGCAGGAGTTACAGATGTCATATCGTGAATACCTTCTGTGATCTTACGGATTTTATTATCAGCAATTGTTAATTCATAGATATCATCTTTAGCATGAAAATCGCTGATGAAATATATTTTATTACCATCATCAGACCAGGATAATCCAGCAACATTCTGATCGAAATCCTTGGTGTAGTCTTTTATTTCCTTGGTATTTACATCATAAATCATCAGACGGTTCTTGTCGGCTTCGTAACCATCGCGTTCCATACTTTCCCATGCAATTTTACTGTTGTCGGGAGAGAAAACAGGCGACATATCATAACCTTTCATTCCTTCGGAGATATTGGTAGTTTGTTTGCTTTCGATATTATAAAGATAAATGTCAGAATTGGTTGAAATGCTGTATGCTACACCTGTTAATTTGCGGCAGGTATAGGCAATAATTTTCCCATCTTTACTCCAGTTTATTTGTTCCATGCCACCAAATGGGCGGTTAGGTGTTTCGAATGGTTCTCCATTCATCACATCTATTGAATTGCTGATACTACCATCAGTATAACTGGCTACAAATAAATGAGGATAGCTTTCAATCCATGTATCCCAATGTTTATACATAAGGTCGGTGATAACTTTGCCGCTGGCTTTGTCGAGGTCGGGATAAATATCTTTGGTTGTTGAGTCGGTTTTAACTTGTTTTACATAAAGCAGGTTTTTGCTATCGGGCGAATATTTAAAGCCTTCCAAATCACCTTCTTCTTTTGATACTTGTTTTTTACCGCTTCCATCAGGATTCATTTCCCAGAGTTGGGCACTTCCGCTTTGGGCAGAAATAAAACCAATTTTTTTACCATCGGGACGCCATACAACATTGTATTCGCTACCTGACGTTTGTGTAAGCTGTTTAACATCACTGCCATCTATTTTCATTGAATAGATTTCGGCATTACCTTTGTTTTCTTTTATACTAAAATATTTCACAGTAAAAGTAACCGTTGATTTATCGGGAGAAACCGAAACTTCTCCTATTCGACCAAACGACCAAAGGGCTTCGGGTGTCATTATGCCATCTTTAACTGTGATTTCGGGCTTGCCAATCAGGTTTTCGCTTGTTTTTCCTTCTTTGTTTTTGCATGCCTGCGAACCTATAAGTAGCAGCAATAGCAAATAAAATAATGTTTTCTTCATGTTTGGAAATTTATATGATTTGAAGTGGTAAAATTCGTAAAAAAACACAAACAAAACTATTTTTTAATAAAATAATTTAAATGAGTTTTACTAAGTGTTTATACAACTATGATTTCGCAAAGCAACCAAGTTCTTAATCATAAAGAAAATAAGAATGAAAAACAGTTGTGATTTTAACCCACCGTTACTGGATAAGTCAAAAAAAACTTACGGATAGGTAGTACGTAACAGGGAGTTTAGGCAAATACTCTTGCAGATAGGTAGTACGTAACAGGGAGTATAGGTAAATACTCTTACTGATAGGCAGTACGTAACAGGGAGTATAGGCAAATACTCTTACGGATAGGTAGTACGTAACAGGGAGTATAGGCAAATACTCTTACGGATAGGTAGTACGTAACAGGGAGTATGGGCAAATACTCTTACTGATAGGTAGTACGTAACAGGGAGTATGGGCAACTACGATATCCGTAAGCGTATTCAACAGTTTTTCATTGAGTTGGGAGAAAATTCTGTTTAGTTGCTAAAAACAAATTTATTGATATTTATCACTATTAATGATATTTAACTTTTCCTTATAATAATTTTATCGTTCTGCTTGTTACTTTTGTATCGATGAAAAGAATAATAACCTATCTGTTCAGCTTTTTTGCTATATTGCTTTTTCTGGCATCTTCTACCGGAATCAGTTTTGTTATTCATCATTGTTCAGATAATCATACCAGTGAGTTTCATCTTTTTACCTCAGATTACCAATGCGACCACGAAAAAAGCGAATGTGGCTGCAATTCATCAACAGATGAAGATCACGAAACAGGGGATTGCAATATAAACAACCAACAAAAATGCTGCTCAAATACAAGTGGTTATTTTAAGATTACCGATACTTATGATTTTTCACGTTATCAGATTAATTTCAACACACTATTGCAAGCGGAGGTAAGTAGCTGTATTATTGCTCACTATTCGCAGTTATCTTTTAAATATCAATATACATATTATAGCCCCCCCCTACTCTTTTGCGGGCAGGATATTCTGATAAACAATTCGCAACTTATTATTTGATTCTTTTTTATAAGTACCAATTACTTATATGTTAACCTGATATTTGTTTTATCAGGCTTTTTTGCATTTTTCACTTAAATAGAATCAAATGAACAAAATAATTAAATATTCAATATTTATGGCTTTGTTATTATTAATGCTGCAAAGCCATGCACAAGCCCCTGATATTATAAAAGGGACTGTATTACAATACAATAATAGTAAATTAGAAGCAGTTCCTTATGCCAATGTATTCTGGCTCGAAACTCAAAAAGGAACTTCAACCGATGAAAAAGGTAATTTTACTATTGAAAAACCGGGGAAAAATCCATCTCATCTTGTAGTTAGCTTTGTAGGCTATAAAAATGATACCATTATAATTACAACCGACAAAAAAGAAATCAGGATTATATTAACCAATAATACTGAATTATCGGAAGTTACAATTACCGGTGGAATGGAAGGTTCATATATTTCGAGGTTAAAACCAATCAAAACAGAAGTTATTACCCAAGCCGGACTAAATAAGCTAGCATGCTGTAATCTTTCCGAAAGTTTTGAAAACAGTGCAACGGTTGATGTAGGTTATTCCGATGCCGTTTCGGGTGCCAAGCAAATTCAGATGCTCGGACTGGCAGGAATTTATAGTCAGCTGATGTGGGAAAATATTCCATTTTTACGTGGCTTATCATCATCCTATGGCTTAAGTTATGTTCCGGGTTCCTGGATGGAATCCATTCAGATTTCCAAAGGAACTTCTTCTGTAATAAATGGCTACGAATCGGTTACCGGACAAATAAACGTGGAATACAAAAAACCACAAACCGCCAAACCATTCTTTCTGAACTATTATATAAGTTCTGAATTAAAAAATGAACTGAATGTATTTTCTACACATAAAATCAATAAAAACCTTAGCACTATGCTAATGGGACATGGTAGTTTTATGGGTACAAAATGGGATGAAAACAACGATGGTTTTATGGATCAACCTAAACTTAATCAGATTAATCTGTTTAATCGCTGGGCTTATGAAGGCAATGGCTATCACTCTATTTTGGGTTTTAATTTTGTGAACGAAAACAGAGATGGCGGACAAATGGATTATGACGAAAACATTCACCGAAACGATACGGTTAAATACGGAATAGGTATTAAAAATCAGCGGTTTCAGTTATTTACCAAAAACGGATTTGAAGTAAAGGGTATGGACGAAACAAGCATTGGGATTCAGGCTGCTGCTACCTATCACAAACAGGATGTTTATTTTGGTATGGCAACTTACAGCGGAACTCAGAAAAGTCTGTATCTGAATGCAATTTTTCAATCAGAATTATCTCATCTGCACAAATATAGTTTTGGATTTAGTTATCAGTACGATAATTACGAAGAAAACTATACCAAGTTAAAAAGCAACAAAACCTACGACACTTCATACAATCGTCCGAGAGTTGAATCTGTTCCCGGTGTTTTTGCTCAATATACGTTTGAAATTCCCGAAAAACTTACTGTTATTGCAGGTATCAGAGCCGATTTCAACAGTTATTACCGGACATTTGTAACACCCCGTTTACATGTTAAATGGAATATTACCAAAAGTGCAACGTTGAGAGCATCGGCAGGTAAAGGTTATCGATCAGCAAGCGTTTTCAGCGAAAATATGGGCTATATGGCTAGTTCGAGAACAGTTATGATAGTTGATGAACTCGATTTGGAAGAAGCCTGGAATTATGGAATCAACCTCTCAAAATGCTGGGAATTTAAAGAAAACAGAAAGGCTACGTTTACCATCGATTTTTACCGTACCGATTTTATAAATCAGGTAGTGGTTGATATCGACCACAGCATGCATCATGTTGATTTTTATAACCTGGGATTTAATAATACCGGAGGAAAATCTTACTCAAACAGTTTGCAGGCCGAATTTAACATTGACGCATTCAAACGTTTTAATGTTGGCGTTGCAGCACGTATCAATGATGTAAAAGTTGATTATCTTAAAGGAACTATGGAAAAACCTTATGTAAGCAAATACAAAGGTCTTCTTACCATGTCGTATGCAACCAAATATGAGAAATGGATGTTTGATTTCACATTGCAATTAAATGGTAAAAGCCGCTTGCCAAATATGATTATGTCTCCTGCTGCTCCTGTTTATGACAACTACTCACCGGCTTATGCATTTTTACTTGGTCAGGTAACAAGAAAGTTCAGAAACTTCGATATATACATCGGCAGCGAAAACATATCCGATTATATGCAGCATGATCCGATTATGGGTGCATCAAAACCATTTAGTAATGCATTTGATGCCTCAATGATTTGGGGACCTATTATGGGAAGAATGTTTTATGGTGGAATAAGATTAACAATTTAACGGGACTTTTAAATATAATAAATTTAATTAATAAAAATTCAATAGCAGTAAAAAATGAAAAAAGTAATAACAATTATGATGATTTGCATAGCAGTGCTTGCAAACTCTTTGAATGCTCAGGAAAAAAAAGAAGCTAAAAAACTGGAAGAACTCAAAATAAAAACTTCTTCACAATGCAGTATGTGCAAAGAAACCATTGAGAAAGCAATGGCCTTTGAAAAAGGTGTAAAAACTTTCGATTTAGATGTTAAAACCAAAGTTCTGACAGTTACTTATAATCCTGTAAAAACTACTCCTGAAAAAATACGTTTGGCTGTTAGTAAAGTAGGATATGATGCCGATGATGTAATAGCTGATCAAAAAGCTTATGACAAATTATCACCTTGCTGCAAAAAAGGCGGACATAAATAATTATTAATTGTTGAATATATGATGAAAGATGAATTAATTGATTATAAATTCATCTTTCATCATTCAAACATAAACAATATGAAAAAAATAATATACTTAGTATTAGCAGTTATTATATCATTAACAGCTTCGGCACAAACGGCTACCAACTTCAATTGCAATGATTGTGATGGTGCAACTGTTGATTTGTTTTCGAAATTAGATTCAGGAAAAGTAGTTGTAATTTGTTGGGTAATGCCTTGTTCCAGCTGTATTCCTGCTTCAAAAACTTCTTATAATGTTGCTCAGAGTTTTCAGGCTTCACATCCGGGCAGGGTTTTGTTTTATCTTTGCGATGATTATGCAAATACTTCCTGTTCATCTTTAAATAGTTGGGCTAACAGCAATTCAATTCCTGCTTCGGCCTCTTCGTTGCGTTTTTCTAATACAATAATTAATATGACTCATTATGGTTCTACCGGAATGCCCAAAATTGTTGTAGTTGGTGGAGCCGACCACAAAGTATTGTATAATGCCAATAATGCTGTAAATGTTTCTGAATTGCAATCGGCTATAAATGCGGGTTTAATTGCTAACAGCGTAGAGGAAAACAATGTTTTAACTGCTGATATCAATCTGTTTCCCAATCCTGTGAACGATAAGCTTACGCTATCGCTTACTCTTGATGAATCAGTTGTAATAAATATTGAAGTATTTGACAATACAGGTAAAAAAGTTTATTCCGATAATCTGAAATCTGAAACCGGTATAAACAAAATTGCAATCAATACAGCTGATTTTGCCAATGGGAGCTATTTTGTGAAAATATCAGAAGCAATGAAAAGCAAAACTATCCGCTTTAACATAGCTCACTAATATTTTTATTATGCAAAAGAATACAATCAGAAAGGCTCTTTTGAGCATGTTTTTTACTATTGCAATAAGCGGAGGTTTACGGGCACAATGCTGTGGTGGAGGTGGTGGAAGTCCTGTTGCAGGAGGTTCTTCACAGGGAGTTTTGAATGAAAATCAGATGGAGATTAATACCAATCTGCAATATATTCATACAACCAAATTCTTTTCTGGCGACAATCGCGACACCAATTATCTGGATAGCTACAGTAGCAGTTATCTTTATACTCGCTTGGCCTATGGTCTTTCAAAGAAATTTACTATTTCTCTGGAAGCAGGTTATTGGCTGGATAAAAATGAAGTGGGTAAGAACAAATCGCTTACTTATAAATCTTCGGGTATTGGCGATATTATTATTTTTCCGCGTTATAATATTCTGAATATTGAGAAAAATCATAAACGTACTGAAATTACGGTAGGTATGGGGCTTAAAATTCCGCTGGGCAGCTATCAGGATTCATCTGAAATGATTGAACCTTTTTCGGGTGATAGTTATTATATTACGAAACCTTTGTCGGTGCAAACATCCTCTGGTTCACAGGATTTTATATTTTATGCTTTTTTGTCGCGAACATATTCGTTTTACGATTTCAGGGTATTTGCCAATGCTTTGTATGTGAAAAAAGGATATAATCCGATTGGTGAGAAGATGGGTGATTATGCCAGTGTAGGATTGTTTGCAGGAAAGACATTCTTTAAGAAACTGGCAATTACCATGCAGCTTAAGGCTGAGTGGATAGCAAAAATGAAACTCAACGAAACTATTCGAGAGTATGATTATCCGAATTACGACCCGGAAGCTACCGGAAGCAAAAAACTTTTTGTGGTTCCACAACTGAGTTATAATTACAAAGGTTTTGTAATTTATGCACTTAGCGAAATACCGGTTTATCAATACGTAACTAAGACACAGATTGCTTCAGAGTTTCAGACAACCATTGGATTATCCTATCGCTTTATGTGTAAGAAAGCTTGTGAAGTAGAACCGGTTAAATAATTTGGTGTTTTAAAACTCCCGATAGCTTGAAGATTATCGGGAGTTTTTATTTAGGAATTATGCAATAAAACAGAGCTTATACTTTTTCCTTCTTAATCTTTTTTATTCTAAGTATTTGCTTACTGATTTTTTTTGAAGAAGATAGTTTTCTGTTTTTAAAGAACTCACTCAAAGCAATTTCTTCTTCTATTGTTAATGCACTTTCATCTCCGATAAAGTCCATATCTAATTCTGAATTATTTGTTTTCATTTTATTGATTTTGAAAATATTTATTAATAAGTTTATGAGCAGCTTGTGTCTCAATTATCATAATTCTTCCACCAAAATGAAAAGCTCCCAACGTTTTTTCATAATGTTCAATAAGTTGGCTTTTTGATATAAATGAAACATTGCCATCATGCCCACGTTGAAACGAGAGTTTGCAAGCAAAAGCAACCAGATTTCCGGCAACTCCCGAATACATCTTTGATGCACTTTTGTTAAATGGTGCACTTTCTACTAAATGCATATAAACATGATCCGTTTTTACTTCCAAACTTATTAATCCCTGAATTACTGATGGATTATTTACAATAGTTAGTTTATATACATCTCTTTTAGGGTCTGATAATTCAGACTTCCAATTAAAAAGCCATCGATTTTTTTTGCTTACAGTATTCAAGTCATATTTAGTTAAAACAGAAATTTCTGTAGCAAAACTATCACCTGTAACTACATTTTCTATTGAGTTGGTTAGCTTATCAATAATAAAGCCAAGTCCTGTTTCTTTATTACTTTTCATTCAACAAATTTACGAAAAATCTGGTTTACTTTAAAAAAAATATCATTTCCAACTTAAACTCCCGATAGCTTGAAGATTATCGGGAGTTTTTATTTTGATTTATATGTTTTCATTTTCATTAACATAAATTACAACTGAGCCAACTAAATAGTCATGAATTGCTTTTCTTTTTTTACTGCCTGAAATTGTAAGCAGCGATACCCATCCTAAAAATGCCTTAACCAGGTAACGAATAAAGGCAAGTGGAAATATGATGTTTTTCATTTCATTTGATTCTCTTTTTACTCTTATTCCGAGCATCATATGTCCTAATGTACCTCCAAATATACTTGTAAATAAAGGATCGTACAAAATAAAGATAAATATGAATGCAATTTTTCTTGAATTAGCTGTTATATTATCAAATTGTGAAAAAATAAATGCTGTTATAAACATAAAAATAATAATTACAATAGAATCGGCTACAATTGCTTTTATTCTTTCAACTACTAATGGATAATTTCTTTCTGACATGGTTTTTTGTTTTAATATGTTATCTTATTATTATAAAATCCTGATAAACAATCACTATTAAATTAAAAAGCTAATGTAAATGAAAAGCAACTTCCTTTATTGATTTCACTTTCAACATTAACTTTTCCGTTTAGTTTTTCAATAAATTCCTTACAGAGTATTAAACCTAATCCGCTTCCCTTTTCATTTGCAGTTCCTTGTTGTGATTTATCTACATCGAATTTAAAAATATTTTCAAGTTGTGAACTGGGAATACCTACACCATTATCCTTAATTTCAACCTTTATACTATCTTTTTCTTTAATGGAATTTATCTCGATTTTTCCTCCGGTTGGTGTAAACTTAATTGCGTTTGTAATAAAATTGCGAATTACCAGGCTCAGCATATTCTGGTCGGCTTTTACAGTAAATGTTTTATCTACATTAATAATCATCGAAATATTTTTAGCTGTTGCCTGAGATATAAGCTTTTCTATTTCCGATTTAATGATTTCACTTATAGTTACATCAACAATTTGAGGAATTATTCGTCCAGTTTGGTTCATCGACCATTCCAGTAAATTTTCAAGAAGATTGTAAGTTGATTTGCTACTGGTGTTTAACTGTCTCATTAAGTTAAGTTGTTCTTTTGGACTTATTTCTTCATAATCATCAATAATTATTTCAGAAATACCAATTAAAGATTGAAAGGGATTTTTGAGATCGTGTGCAATAATTGAGAAAAACTTATCTTTAGTTGCATTTATCTCTTTCAATTCAAGCGATTGAGCTTCTATTTTCTCATTTTTAATTGAAAGTTCATTGTTTTTATTCTTAAGTTTACTGAGTATGAAAAACAATATGATAGCAATTATCAGAATTAGCAATGATATTATTGTAATAAAGTATTTCTGCCGGGTTTGTATCAGAATATCTTTTTGTTGTAGCTTGTTTTTGGCTATTAGGCTGGTATTAGCGTTTTCTATATCTTTAATTTCGAATTTGGTTTGCAGTTCGAGCTGTAAATTTTCTTTTTCGAGTATGCGTAAACTATCCATAAAGTAATTATATTTTTCAATATGTTCCATTGCTGGTTTATACTGATTCTTGCTTTTGTATAAAGTATATAGCAGGAAGTGAGAGTTATACAAACCAATTAAACTATTTATTTCAGTAGATAATTTTAATGCTTCATTGGCAAGTTCAAAGCTTTTGTCGTAATTTCCTTTACGCTGATAAGCATAACTTTCTTGATTAGTCACGCTTATATAGTTTTCAAAGTTATTGGTCTGTTTATTTAAAGCACGGGCTTTGTCGAAAAACTCAATACTCTTATCTATTGAATTCATATTATAGTAAAGAATGGCAACATTAAAGTAATTGTTAGCCAAAAACTCATGAAATCCAAATTTTGTATTGATAGCAATTGCTTTATTGTAATAATTTAAAGCCTCGCTGGTATTTCTATTCGATTCGTATATGGTTGCCATGCCATGATATGCCGAAGATTCAAAATTAGGGTTTTTGCACTTTTTTGAAGAATTAACTGCAATTTTAAAATATTTTAAAGCCAGATCAGGTTTCTTGCTATTTACAAAAGCACCAGCAATATTATTGGCAGTTCGAGCTATTCCATAATCATTATTACGGGCAATTTCTATTTTAATTATTTCAGTATATATTTTAAGTGCTTCGTATCCATTATTCATTCTACCATGCAAAATTGCCAGATTATGCATATTGCCACAAATCTCATTTGTATCCTTTATTTCTTTAAATATGGCAATGGCTTGATTTTGATACTCCAATGACTTCACATAATTCATTTCCTCTCTGTAAACAATGCCTAATAAATTATAAATCTTGCCTTTATGATACTTCTCATTGGTCTTATTAATGTATTTTGCAGCTTCTAAAATATAAACCTTGCCTTGAGCATAATCAGCTTTTATAATATTAACAGCAGCTTTGCTCTTATATGCCAATGCCATACCTAATATATAATTTTCTTTTTTTGATGCAGCAATTGCTTCATTTGCATACATAATTGCTTTGTCAGGATTATTGTATTTGTATTCCCAGGATATATCGGTTAGCAAATTTATTCTGTGAACTCCGGTTGCAGTCTTTAATACTGTTTCGAGGCTGTCTGTATTTAATTCTTCTTGCGGGAATAACACTTGCAGAAAAGTAAAAAAAGAAAATAGTATAAATGCAAATCTTTTCATTTCTATTTATTAGTTGAACATACTATCTCAACAATTAATCTGAATAAAATCAGTTATTTATTGAGATACAAATATACAAAATAATATTTCAATACTGATTTCTAAAATTAAATAACTTAAAACTCCTGATAGCTTAATGTTAATCGGGAACTTTTTATGTTGAATTGCTATAAAAATTATTCAATAGTCAGATCGATAGGTTCAATTCTTTCATTAATATAGCCCACAGTTGGAGTTGTAATTGTCATATTATAAAATATTAATTCATCATTGCATTGCAGTTTATTAAATTCAGATATCAATTCTTCTGTAAATTTATTCCCTTTTATATAAGTTTTATAAATCGGAGTTTTATCTCTGGATATAATTACAGAGAATTCATTGATTTTAATTGTAAAATCGAAATCCATATTTTCGAAACGGGCAACGATACCACCACAAGCTATTAATTTGTTTTTATTTATAAAACCATTTTTTAAACCTCCAACTGATGCAGACGGTAAGGGGATTTTACGCACCCTGAATACTTTTTTACCTATTACTACCGTATCTTTTTTAATAATTTTCTTTACAAATATAGTAGTATATCCATATTTATATGGTGTAATTACATAACTACAATCTTTACCATCTATTTTTCCATTGTCTGTAGTAATAAAAAACGAACTGCATTTCATAGATTCTACAACTGCATCTAAAGGATTTTCTATCCCCATATACAATTCATTATTTTTAGAACTGGCTATCGAAATAGATTGTCCGAACGATACAGATGAAACTATTAATAATATTATAGTTAGAACTTTCTTCATAATTCTGATTTTTAAATTATTCTATGCAAATATATCATATATTTTGTTTTCAGCATACTTTATATTCACCTGTTATTATATTTTATGCTTCCACCAAAATTAATAAGGCAAAAACAACTGTCGGGAAGCTATTAAAATATTTAATACAATAAAAACAACTGTCGGGAAGCTATTAAAATATTTAATATGATAAAAACAACTGTCGGGAAGCTATTAAAATATTTAATACGATAAAAACAGTTATCGGGAAGCTATTAAAATATTTAATACGATATAAACAACTGTCATGAAGATTCCGCAGGTTGCGAAAACTATTTTTACTATTTTATTAATGTCAATTCTGAATGTTTTAAAAAGAGAATAAACTTCCAATTATTAATAAAGGCAATTGATTCAATGATTAGTTTTGAATTATTTAATAATATATTATAAAAAAAACCGATAACACTCATTGTTATCGGTTCTTATAAAGGTTATTGCTTGCTTTAAGTCAATATAAATTGCAGTTTACGTTTTTAAGTAATCCATGGTTGCAATTGCATATCCAGTTATTTGATAAATTTATAATTTATTTAAGTATCAACTGCTTGCTGCTATCATATTTTATCGAATAGGTAAAGCTTACAACTTTTGATTCTTTAGGTTTCATCTTCATTTTCCACATAAGCATACCAGTATTTTCATTGTATTTCCCGGTAAATTCTTCTAAATTAAATATTACTTTTATGTCTTTGTCGTTAGCCACCGGAATCTGATCTTCAAGCGTTAAGTCAACACTCGAATTCTTATTGTTTTTAACGGTAATTTCCATTGTAATGGTTTTTATAGTATTGGTGCCTAAAGTTTGTTCCTTCACCTTATCTTTTAGTTTTTTGCGGTTAATAACCACGCTTTTGTCACTACCCAGCGAAATTTCAAGTGTATCGTTAACCATATTAGGATCAATTGTGGTTACACCAATATAAGTACCTTCAAAATAGATGTTAGCCTTTGCAGTCATCAGGTTTAAATCTTCCCAGCCGGTAAGTTTGGCAATAAGAAATGCATCTTTATCCATTTTCGGAACGGCATAATGATTATATATTGCCGAAATATTATTATCCAGAACAGCCACAAGATGTTGTTTGCCACTTGATGTTATCGTATAAGGCAAATCAATATTATACTCTATCGAAGTCATGTTTTGCGATTGGGTAGTATAATCGGCTGTACTTCCGGCAAGTGCTTTATTGCTATACCCTTTATAGGCATCATTATCTAAACTCAAATCTTCTCTGGCAGCAGCAGGTGCTTTAGCTTCAGTTTGCATTACAACATTGGAAGTGTATCTTGTAACTGGCATGTAATAAGTTAAATACCATGGAGCCAGATAAGGTTTTGTATTGTTTTTATAAGGATTATTGGTTGAAAGTGTTAATTTAACATTATTCCATTCCTCACCAGTATTTTGATAAACATTGGCTTTGAGCGACAGAGCAACAGGTGAATCCACATCTTTAATACGGATATCATAAGCTGGTGTCCAACCTGCATTGCTTGTGATATAGGAAACCGATAAACTTCCGCTAACTGATTCTTTAGCAGAAACAGTTACTATTATTTGATTTATTGGCGTATTATTTCCTGTTTTTTCGGCAATCAATCTGTTTTTATATTCCAGCAATTCGTTTAAACGTTCCTGAACTTTAGTTCTAAGCGTATATAGTTTGTTTTCTTCACGTTTTATTTTTTGTAATTCTGAATTAATGCTTGTCATCTTGGTTTGATAGAAATCCATAACATCTTTAAGAACAGGTAACGAATCGCTACTGGCACCCCCTTTCATCAGCGGATTAATTGCCAGCATATTTTTTTGATTGGTAAATAAGTCTTTTTTATCTTTTACAACATCCAGATCGTAATTAATCTCAACTAAAGAATCCTGTATATTAATTATTTTGTTTTGTACAGAAGCAGGAATTAATAGTTCAGGATTTTCGGGAGGTTCAGGATATTTCACATTATGTTTGGAGTCGAGAATAATAAAATTTCCACGTCCGGTAGTTTGCAAACTTGCAACATTTAAATAAGGAGAAACTCCTTCAAAAACCATTTCGCTGATACCAGCCTGCAAATTTACATTTGCCGATCGGGTTACCTGAGCTCCGTTGGTAAAAACAGTTACTTCCTTTACAGATGATTTCAATTCCTTTTGATTCTGAGCCATCATAACTTGCTCAAAAAAGATGATTAATAAAATAATGCAGATTCTTTTCATTTGTTTACTTATTAAATTTGTGTATTTTTCATACCAAATTTTGTGCCAAATAATATATAATAATACAACCATAAACTCGGGATATACAATTGAAGAATTGGTCGGATTCTTCTTTTTTTAAAGTAATTTAATTGAATACTAGGAATTGCTTCAAATATATATTAAGTTTGTAATTGCATTTTTATAAATGTAGAAATGATTATCAAGGGGTTCTGAAAATTAGATTTTTTGAGGCGAACAAGATTTTTAAAA
>CAIZXK010000659.1 GCA_903936865.1 uncultured Bacteroidales bacterium
GTACTTAATTTCAGAAATCTTTCTTCAGAATTCACTTTATTTTCCAATGATGTCTTCAGATTAATTTCGGCTAGTTCTTTATCTTTCTGGATTTTATCAAGATTGTTATTCCATTCTATTTCATTAATTAAAATTTTACTTTCATTTTCCAGCAACAATATTTTATCAACGAGTTCTTGTTTACTAATCTGAATTTCATGCAATTCAAATTCCGATAACGAATTAATTCCTTCTATATTTCGTTGAAGATCTTTTAAGTCCTGTTCAGCAAGTTTATAATTCTCATAAATTTTTTTGGAAATTTCTGAGTAAATGTCTGTACCTGTTAGCTTTTCCAATAAAGATGATTTTTCATCCTTATCTGCTTTCAGAAAAGCAGTAAAATCACCTTGAGCTAATAAAACAGAACGTGTAAACTGATCGAAATTTAATCCGATAAGTCGTTCAATTTCCTTTAAAGTTTCCATTTTTTTTTCTGGAAATCTTTTAGTTGAAGTTAGGTTAATCAATTCAATTGTATCATTTTGCAAACTTCCGTCCACTTTATTTCTTGCTCTTCTAACCGACCATACAGCCCGATAATTATTTCCATCCATTCCTTGAAAATCAACCTCAGAATAACCTTCAGCTGTTCCTTTTCTCAAAATATTACGTACATCCCCCTGACTAATTTTATTATTCACAACATCCTGTATTTCAACACCCATTTCTTTAGCAATGATATGACGTGGTGTTTTAGAAAATAATGCCAAGCAAATTGCATCCAAAAGTGTAGACTTCCCTGCTCCTGTTGGGCCTGTAATAGCAAATATTCCAGCAGAATACAATGGTTCTCTTGTAAAATCTATTTCATAAGTTCCTTCTAATGAAGCAAGATTTTTAATTCTTATTGCTAATATTTTCATCAATTAAGAAGTTAAAATTCATTTACATTTAAATTTATTCCGTTATAAACTTCTCTGAATAGTTTATTCAGTTCTACCGGTATTTCTGTATTATATTTTGATTTAAAAATCTTTTCAAATACTTTAACCGGATGCAATTCCTGTAATTGATCAAATGTCAGTACATCTTCAACATCATTGTTTTTATCGTCATGAAATTTAATATCAATTTTTGCTAACCTTACATTTTTATTTTCTATAGAATTTTCTATTTTATATCTTAAATCAGGTTCTGGTTCATTTAATTTTATTCTGACTTCTAAAAAAGGAGCATTTTCTCTATTGTTATTAATATCAACACTTTCTAATTGATTTAATTCAAAAAGAACATGAGATAGTTCCTTATGCACTTTTGGAATTCTTAATAAATCAACAGCATGGGGTATTTCTACAGAATTTATATTCAAAGTTTTTTCATTTTCAATATCAAATACGATTACTCTGTGATTATAATTTAATTCAGAAAATGACATTGGAATAGGACTTCCTGAATAACGTATATTCTCCTTTCCCCCAACTATCTGAGCTCTATGAATATGACCCAAAGCAGTGTATGCTATCCCCTTATTGAATGCTGAAGGAGCAACCAATTCTAGTCCACCCAATATTAAGCGCTCACTTTTATCATTTTCTGTAATTTGAGCATTTAAAGTATGTAAATGACCCATTGCAATTATTGCCTGATTAGTATTCCTCTTTTTATCAGCTATTTTATAAACTTCATTATATAATTCGGTAACTCCATCAGAATATGATGAATTCTTTTCCCTGACAAATGAAAAATCACCTAGACGTAAAAAAGGTATTGCCATACACCAAGCAACTTTTTCTTTATTTCGGTTATATAAAGGAATTATTAGTTTTTCATAATTAATTAATCCATCTGTATCCCGCTCAATATTACCTATAATATGAATATTTAAATGTTTTAATATTGGATTTGGGGCTTCAAGACGTGCAGCAGAATCATGATTACCGGCAATTATTACTATCTGTATATTTGGACAAAATGATGAGGCTTCAACTAAAAACTTGTAAAACATTGCAATTGAATTTGCTGATGGATTAGATACATCAAAAACATCACCACAAACCAACATGACATCAATTTCTTTTTCAATCAATATTGATAATAGATTCTTAAAGAATAGTTGATGTTCAAAAGTTCTATCATATTCAAAAAATGTTTGACCTAAATGCCAATCTGCAGTATGTAAAACTTTTAGACTCATAATTATTTCGGTTTAAATTATCTGATATCCTAATATTTCAAAATTTACAAGAAGCAAAGTCTCAAATTTTATTATTTATACAATAAAAAAACTGTAGCTCTTTTATGAAAGTCAAATTTTGTTTTTTTCCAGTTAGCAATTGATTTTGTTTTAATAAACTCTTTATCAAGCGAAACATCACAGGCAATGCATAACATGGTATCATTCCTACATGTACTCATTAAGGCTTCAATAAGTTGATTGTTTCTATATGGAGCTTCAATAAACAGCTGAGTCTGATCGTTTTGATAAATATTTCTTTCTATTTCCCTTATTTTATCTGAACGCATTTTTTTATCAATAGGTAAATAACCTAAAAAAGCAAAATTCTGTCCGTTAAATCCAGATGCCATCAAAGACATTAATATGGATGATGGACCAACCAAAGGAACAACATCAATATTCTTTTCCTGAGCAATTTTCACAATATCGGCACCAGGATCGGCAATACAAGGGACTCCAGCTTCTGATAATAAACCAATATTATTTCCGTTATCAATAACTTCAAGATAGTTTAGAATTTCTTCAAACTTTGTATGTTCGTTTAAAATTAAAAATGTCAAATCATCTATTGGTTTTAAAATACCAGCCTTTTTTAAAAATCTTCTTGCAGTTCGGATTTCTTCTACTATAAATGTATCTATTTTATTTATTATTTCAACATTATAGGAGGGAATAACCTTATTTACAGAGCTTTCTCCTATTGTTGAGGGAATTAAATACAACTTGCCTTTTTGCATCATATTGATTTTTATTTATTTATCCATGGCAAACAATCTAAATCAACATTGCCTCCCGAAATAATTATGCCTATTCTCTTCTTTTTATACTCAAATCTATTTTCTTGGATTGCAGCTAATGTGACAGCTGCAGATGTTTCAATAATCATTTTAGTACTTTCCCAAAACAAGCGCATGGCTTTAATAATTGAATCTTCGTTAACTGTAACAATCTGATCTACATAAGTTGATATAATTGGAAAGGTTAGTGAGCCTAATGATGTTCTTAATCCATCTGCAATTGTATTTGGATTAATTGATGGAATAAATTTCTTTGAATAAAATGATCTGAATGCATCATCAGCTTGAGATGGTTCAACCGCAATTACTTTTGTTCCTGAAGAAAAATAATAGGCTGATAATGAAGTACCACTTAATAATCCGCCTCCACCAACAGGAGCAAGTACAATATCAAGATTATTAATATCATCGAAGA
>CAIZXK010000660.1 GCA_903936865.1 uncultured Bacteroidales bacterium
AAATTTAAAATAATGTAACAAAATTATTTGAACTAAAAAACATAGTATTCAATAGAATACAGAAATAATGTGCCAAAATATTTATTTAGCAAAAATAATTTAAATAAAATAATAAACAATCTATAAATCCTCTATAGATGCTAAAATAAATAGAGATTTTTTTTTAAATAATAGTAGCAGAAATACAAACATTCTTAACTGAAAATAGTAAAGCCTGATAATCAATAATATTATCAGGCTTTAACCATATATCTTTATGTTTTATATTTTGTGGTTATGGATTATAAGCTTCATAATGCAATGCATTAATTATTATTGTATTACAATTTTTTCTGTAAAAAATTTATCTCCATAGCTAACTTTAATAAAATATACGCCTTTTGCTGTATTGGTAAAATCAATTTCTTTTGATAATTGCTGATTAAAGCTGGAAGTATATACTTTTTCGCCAATCATATTATATATTTCAATTTCCCCATCTTGATGCAATTCATTAATTGATTGTGTTTTAACAATAAATTTGCCTGAATTCGGATTTGGTAAAATTGAAACTTTATCATTAAGCATATTTTCTTCAATATCAGTACCTGTACAAAGTGTTGTTGCATTAAGAGTAATGGTTGTTCCTGTTATTGTTGGTGAGTTTGTGATGGTAGTTCCTGAATTAGTTAAAGTTGTAATCTGAGTATCAAAATAAGTAGGTGTGTTTTCTGTAATTGTTGCATTTGAAGTAGTGCAACCCGTATTTCCATAACCATCAGACTTCATAAGAAAAACTCCGTTATTTGCTGAAGCAGCAACAAAACCTCCATCAGATGTTCTTGATAAGCGAAGTACAGAATAATTCTGACTTCCGATTGCAGTTGAAACTTTTGCACTGATTAAAGTACCTGTTGAACTTGTTCTTAAAAACAATAAACCTGAAGGATTATCTTCGCTTTGTCCTACAATCAAAAAACTTCCATCCCATGCCTGCAATATACCATCTCCGATATTTTTGGCAAAACTGGAAGGAGTTGTAAATGTTTTTGTCCATTGCATTACACCAGAAGCATCTGTCTTTGCAAGCGAAATCAACCAATCGTTGTTTAAAGCACTGCCTTGCCCAACAATCGCATATCCTCCATCTGCTGTTTGTATCACTTGCTGTAAATTAACTGATTGCAATGTTTGTGCTTTATTATTTCTTGCCCATGTTATTACACCTAAGTTGTTGGTTTTTATTAGAATATTAAAACCATTTCCAGCTCTTCCTCCACATAAATAACCACCGTCTGTTGTTTGAAAAATTGAAATTCCTTCAAATCCCATCTGATTTCCCCACATGGTTGACCAGGTAATTACTCCCGAACTATTTGTTTTTATTAAATAAATTGAACCTTGTGTTACAGATGAAGAATTGCGTGAAGATCCTGTAATTATATAACCACCGTCAGCAGATTGTTTTACATCACTTCCCCAGTCGCCATCATTAGTACCGTAAGTCTTTGTCCATGTTACATTTCCATTTGCATCAAATTTGGTAAGTAATACATCATAATCACCTGCTCCGAAACTTTTTGTTTTACCAACAGCAATATAACCTCCATCAGTTGTTGGACGGGCAACTTCAAAAATATCTTCCTGTGAACCTCCATAGGTTTTTGCCCATTGTAGGGTGCCATTCAAATCAGTTTTCATTAACATTGCATCATAAGGCGATGCAATGCTTCTTCCGCAAATTAAAATTCCACTTCCATTAGCGGGTCCAGCAAATATTCCTTCTATTGAAACAGTTGTTGCATAATTTTTTTGAAAAACAGGTTGCGCAATTGTATTAAAAGCAATCAATATCAGCAAGCTAAATATTACGAAACTTTTTGTCATTTTTGTCATTTTTTTATAATATTTGTTTTTTAATAAATATTCTTTAATT
>CAIZXK010000661.1 GCA_903936865.1 uncultured Bacteroidales bacterium
ATGGAAAATACCGATAAAATGTCCTTTTACAACAAAAGTGTATTAAACAGCATAAAAAAAGAACCTGACAAAATCAAGCAATACTTTGAATCCCAGATAAAATTAAATAAGCTGAATGGAATAAAAATATACATTATCTATCAGCCTCGCAATACCGAAGAAGATAATGCTTTCAGTATAGTATCCGGCTTCTATAAACAGTTGTTTGAAAGTAAAGGAGCTGATGTTGAAATTACCGCTAACCTGAATTAAATCATTAAGCTATGAAGAGTATTCTGAAATTTTTACTGAAAGTAATTCAGTTTTTATTAAAACTGCTAATGAAAATCTTCTTCTTTTTACTTTGGGTCGTAATGAACATCATCGAAATTATTATCCATCACATTAATACTTATTTAAAAAAATTACACACACATTAAAATCATTTATTATGCAAATCTTAAAACAAATTTTATACACTTTAGCAGAAATCATCAAAGGTATATTTAAGATAATCATTGAAATATTTGAAGTTGTATTTAGCAATGATAACAAAGAATACAAAGCAACTTTTGGCTTATCATCTTCATTATTATCCAGATACAATTACGGTTACTGCCTTACAGGCAGTAAAAGCCTGACAAGAAAGTCTTCCTACCAGAATGCCATCGTAGTAGGTGGAACGGGTGTCGGAAAAAGTTCTGTAGTGTTGATTCCTAGCCTGTTTAAAATGAAAGGGAGCTTTATCATACATGATCCGAGTGGTGAACTTTTCAGCAAAACAGCCGGATATTTAAAACAAAAAGGCTATCAGATCCGTGTTTTGAATTTTACCAAACCTGAAAAATCTTCAGGATACAATCCATTGCAAAGAATCAATACTACTTCAGATGTTCAGAAAATATCCTCCATGCTGGTAAAAACAGCCATGGGGGATAATTCCAAAGACCCGTTCTGGAATATTCAGGGTATTAGTTTATTGGGAATGCTGATAAGTATTATCAAAAAGCAGGATGGTGAATATCAGAATCTTTACAACATCAGGCAATTATTAAACCGATTAGGTGGCAATCCTGAATCTGTAGATGCACTTTTCAGTGAATATGCTGATGAAGTACTTTTTGCTGAATACAAAAGCTTTTTAAGCTATGACGACAAGGTTATTAGTGGCGTTACAGCCACATGTAAAGCAGCCTTGCAGATATTCAGCGATGAGGCGGTAGCAAAAGTCAGCAGCTTTGATAATATTGATTTTCAATCATTCAGGGACACTCCTACCGCTTTATATATTCAGAATTCAGTTGCCGATCAGAAATATTACAGTGTTTTAACTTCCATTTTCTTTGAACAATTCTTCTCCTTTTTGTTAGGTCGTTTTCCTGAAAATCAGGAGCAGGATATTTTTCTGCTGATTGACGAAGCCAGCTCATTAAATCTTCCAACACTCCCACTGGCAGTTGCCAATGTTCGCAAACATCGTTCGGGCATAATGCTTCTGGTACAGGATTTTAACCAGCTGATTCATCATTATGGGAAATTCGATGCCGACGGCATCAAAGCCAATTGCTTTGCCAAAATGTATTTTACCGGACAATCGTTGGAAACAGCAACAGAACTTGAAAGGATACTGGGTAAATATGAATACAAGGATAAGGAAGGTCATAAAATCGTGCGTAGCTTAATGTCCAATGATGAAATCCGTATGCTTGATATCAATAAAGCCCTGCTGATTTGCGGACATCATCCACCTTTCAAGGTAAAACTTAATCCGTATTACAAAAACTTACATTTCAATAATTACAGCAGAATGCCAATGAAGGATTTGGTCAACGAATCCATCCTATCGCAAATTTCCATATTGCCATTAGAAGTTAAGAAAAAAGAAGATGCGTAATAATGCAAAGAAAAAGGGAGGAATGTGGGAATACCTTGATTCATTGGGCGTATTGGAAAGAGGTATTGATGAAGAGATTAAACTGGCTAAAAAAGCTTATCGCAAGAAATACTTTACCTTGCATAAGCGAAAGCAACGGGCAAGAAGAAAGGAATATACCATAGGTTTTACAAATGAAAACGGTGAGTTATTAAAGCTTGCCTATACTGCCGGACAACATCAGATGAAAGTAACCGAGTTTATCAAATCGGCAGTAATGGCTTATATTGATAAAACGTATGTAGTGCCAGACAGATACAGGATAGCAGAAATAGAACTGGCTTTATCTCAATGCTTAAATGAAATACAAAGTATGGTAAAGCAAAAGGAAAGGTTCAGCTTTCAAAGGGAATTTAAGTACGAAAGAATTGAAAACAGAATAAAGAAACTGGAAACAGATATTTTTTCCATTTTAAGAAGCCCCCAAACCCTTGAAGATTTGATAATAAAGGAGATAAAAGAGAAACCAGAGCTGAAGGTGCAATTAATAAATCTCTTAACCCAATTAAATCATGATCATCAAAATCAAATCTCATAAAAACAGCAATGCATTTGAAAAGGTACTCAACTATATGCTGAATAAAAAAGACCGATTATTTGATGAGAAAGGTTATAGTTTTACCTTGGCTCATAACCTGAAAGGCAACAATATCAATGAATGGGTTATGCAATACAGGGAAAATGAAAAATACAGAAAACTAAAAAGGGTTAACTCGGTCATTCTCACCCATGAAATCATTAGTTTTCACAAAGAGGACGCAACAAATATCACTTTAGACAAGCTTGAAGATATTGCCCGTCAATATGTAAAAATGCGAAACGAAAAAGGGATGTATGTTGCTGTCCCACATTTTGATAAAGACCATTATCACATACATATCTGCACTTCGGGCATTGAATACCATACAGGTAAAGCCATGCGATTATCCAAAATGGAATTGCAAAAAGTAAAAAAGCAGATACAAGAATATCAAATAAAAAAATATCCTGAACTTAATAAATCACTGGTAAATCACGGAAACGAAAAAAAAGCATATGCCCTCTCTGACAAAGAATACAATTGCAAACAAAGAACAGGGAGGGCAAGCGATAAAGAACAATTAATCGGTATGCTGAAAACCTGTTACAAAAAAGCAGCATCAAAAGAAGATTTTTATGAGAATTTGAAATTATGTGGATTAACTACCTATATCAGAGGAGGAAAGATTTCAGGAATTATTTTTAATGATAAAAAATTCAGAATAAACCGTTTGGGTTTTACGGAAGAAAGGCTGACTGAATTGGATAAATATTTTAACCGGAGCAATGAAATAGGAACTATGAGAAAAACCCAATCAAAAATTATTAACCGTAACCTATAATATTCATGCAATATCAATCATCAAATAAAATTGACGACGTTTACAGCATAGTAACCAATCGTATCATCGAACAACTTGAAAAAGGAGTTGTTCCGTGGCATCAGACCTGGACAGAAGCTGGAATACCCAGAAACCTAATCAGTGGAAAACATTACAGAGGAATAAATGTCTGGTTGTTATCTTCATTAAATTATGAGCAAAACTATTACCTGACATTTAAACAGGCACAGGATTTAGGAGCTAAAATAAAAAAAGGAGAAAAATCCCATGAGGTAATATTCTGGAAATGGCTGGAAAAGCAAAACGAAGAAACCAAGGAAAAAGAAAAGATTCCAATGTTGAGATATTACAGAGTTTTCAATGTATCACAATGCGAAGGAATCCCTGAAGAGAAAATACCTAAGCAAGAATTGCGATTAAATAATCCTATTGAAACTTGTGAAAAGGTAATTAATGAAATGCCCAGTATTCCGAAGATACAACACAAAGAACAACAGGCTTATTATAATCGCGTGGGAGATTACATAAATATGCCCAAAATAGAAACTTTTGATAAAAGTGAAGATTATTACGGGGCTTTATTTCATGAACTGGTTCATAGTACCGGGCATGGTGAAAGATTAAATCGTAAAGATTTACTGGAAAGTCAGGGTATGCGTTCTGAAAAATATGCCATCGAAGAATTAACTGCCGAAATGGGTGCTTCTTATCTGAAATCTCATGCAGGAATTCCGATTGAACAACTTGAAAATAATGCTGCATATATTCAAAGTTGGCTTGAACATTTAAAAAATGATAAGAAATTTATTGTTTATGCCAGTTCTCAGGCTCAGAAAGCTACAGATTATATATTGAATATCAGGAATGAAGAGAGGGAAATTGGAACGAATGAAAATGAATTAACTAAGGAAAGGGTTGAACAGATTAAAGGTATTAGGGAGAAAAATAAATCAAACGAAATTTTTGAAAAATGCGCATTTATCTTATAAAATCTAATGTTAAATTATAATGTTTATTTGCATTATAACTTCTTTGTCAAATTTTCTTTGCTATATTGAACAAAAAAATTAACTTTGTTATATAATCAAATAATATTAATATTTTGAAAAAAGAAAAACGATTTACAGTTGAATCATATGCTTTATTCAAGAATGTAGATAAAAGTATTCTTGGTCTCAATCCGTTATTGGAAAAATATGGATATAAATTCATTTCATTTAATTTACAAGAATTAGAAAAATATTTTATTGAAATTTTTAAAATACCTAAAAATTATAAAAGCAATATATTTACAAGTATTAATGGATCTGACATTCTCATTTCTGATGATTTCTTTCAAGTTATTTTACATAGCAACCTGATTAATAATCCATTTATTTATGGATATGAAGTATATTTTCTGAAACGTATAAATGATTTTGATAAAATTGTAATAAATGATACTGTGGATTTAAGTCTTTCTGTCAAAATTGCAGGAGAACTAATAAAATTTGTAGATAATTTAATACTTCAACTAAGACTTTTTAAAAGTGGAGATATTGAAAGTCCATTTGAATTCCAAATACAAAAAGAAAATCGGAAAATTACTCAAAGCTTCGGAAGTAATGCAAATAAGCAATTTAGGTTGATATTTTCTTTAACAGAAAATGAAATCAATGCTTTCAGCAAGAACTTTAAAGAAAATATCCAAGTAACTAATTTAACAGAACTTGCAGTTAATAATTTTAAATTATCTTATGAAATAACCAACATTCAAACAAAATACATCACCCTAATGACTTGCCTTGAAAGTTTATTCAATCAAAGTGGAGATCAAATCACTCATACTGTTTCAAGACATCTTGCTTTAATTTTATCTGATTCAGAGGAAGAATTTCATATTAATTATAATCGAATAAAAAAATTATATGCCAACAGAAGTGCTATCGTACATGGAAGTTCTTTAAAGGAAGATATAAACATTACTTATAATGAATTGCATGATAAAGTAAGAGCTGCAATAAATTTTTGTATTAACCTTACATGTGACAAAAAGCAACTATTTGATAGATTAAATAGTTATGGATTTCAAAATAAATTATAGAAATTGTTGAAACATTAAAGATTCATTTAAGCAAACGCTTCTATAATTGATTCTTTCATATGAGTGATTGCTTTGTCTAAAATTTCTTTTTCCTTTTCTGTTGTAAAAGAATGAATTATTACAGGATCTATTTTTATTTCTTTAGACATTTCAGCAACTATTTCATTAATTGAGGTGATAAAATTTTGTTTTGATTTTTCTGGATCAGCTATATTCTCTAGCTGCATTTTTTTAATAGTATTACGTATTTTATATGCATGTCTGGAATTTACCTCAATCCAAATTACTTGAAACCAACTATACAAATCAGAACCCATCTCATTTTTAAGATCTTTGTCTTTGGCAAGAGTTATAATTAATTTTTCTAAAAGTTCTGGATTAGAATCCTTTAATTCTCTAAATTTGTTAAAAACTTCATCATAATGTTTATCTTTTGGTTTTATCCCATCTAATGTTGGATCGGCTATTCGTTCAGCTGACATTTCGATAGCTTTTCTTGTTGTTGATATTGGGTTTTCTATACTCATAGTATTTAAATTATTAATTATAATATAATTCATATTGGCACACTTTAACAATAACAGTTTGTATATCAATAGTCAATGCCATAAAGGGGATAACAAAATAAAAAAACATTTTCTTACAATAATTTATTTATCTTTGCTTCAATAACGGATAATTAAATATTATCAAATATGTTAAATAAACTATTACGATTGTTCTCGTTTAAACAATTAAAATACGGAGTAATCACAGCTATCTTTGGTTTAATTCCTGTGACTTTTGTTATAATTCTTTTTGAATTATTTATAGATATATCGCCATATAACCATCAAATTAATTTGCTTAATGTAAGTCAAAATTATGATATAAAAATGTTAGTATATTACATTGTATCAGGACTTTCTCATATAATTATTTGTGGAATTATCGTTGGACATTTTTTTCTCAAAAGTGGGGAAAACGCACCAACATTTAAACTAAAATCAATACAGAAAGTAAGATTTTCTTTATTGATAATTATGATACTATTGGTATATTTTTTAGATAAATTTCATTTTAATTTAGCTTATCTTTCTCATGATAGATTATATATTTTAATGGAAAAATCAGATTTCTTTATTAATATTCTCAAAGTTTTTCCAAGAGATGTTTTACATTTTGTTGACCTTGATTTGTTTTACACCTTCTCTCTCTTTCCATTCGTATTGATTTGCACTGCATTAGCGGTAATGATTTTTGGTAGTTTTTTTATTGGAGGCAAATTGTATGAATATATAGATCTAAAAGAATTATCTATAAATGATATAAAAGTGTACATTTTAAATATGAAATTAATCTTTAAAAGATACACACAACTTCTCAGTTTTGTTCTTGTTTCAAGTACAATTGCTACAATATTATTCTTTTTAGTACCAGTATCTTTATTAGAAAATCCTATTGAAAAAAGTAATTATATGGGAGTCTCAATTGCTATGGGGGTTTGTTGGGGTGTTGTTTTTTCTCTAACACTTTTGTTTTTATGTATTTATCCTTATGCATTAATTCATAAGAAAATCAAAACAGTTATTCAACAAAATAGAATAAAAGATGATCCAGAACTTGAAAAATGGATATACGAATACACAAGTTATTATTCATTAATGGTTGATAATACGTTTATTATATCTATAGTTTCCCCAGCAGTCTCAAGTATTTTTTCTGCCATTATCTCAGGTACAATTATGTAATTTCAAATTTTGATTTCAAATGCTGAAAATTTCATTCCTGCGCTAGCAATCCATCCGACACACTTATCACCTTTTTCTAATGAATTATTCAGAAGAGCTTTAGTTATTGAACTTGGGATTGAAGCGGTGGCAAGGTTTCCAAGTTCTGGAAATGTTGAATATATCTTTGATGTTATATTTGCATTTAAAACAGCATCTTGAATTACTTTAAGAGAAACAGAATGTGGAAAGATTATTTTTGGAATATAATTCAGTTGTTTCAAAAGATTATTAAAAACTTCAACAGCTGAGTCCATCCCATTTTTTAATAATTCAGTACCAAATGCAGAAAATTGAATTTTTGGGTCAATCGTCTTTCCATTTTCTGCAAAGATAAATTTTTTAAAATTTAAAAGTGCTATCGTACAGAGTTCTGCATATCTAGCGTCTTCAATAAATTCAAATTTACAAGAAGGGGAATTATTATTTTCAAAAATACAAACCGATACACCTTCTCCAAGAGTAAAAGATGGTGATTTCCACTGGAGTTCTTCTAAATTTATAATTTTAAAATTATTAGGCAAAACAGATCCCACTTGATCCATTGGAAATTCAGCATTAACAATCATTATTGAATTAATATCAGGATTACTATGAAGAAAGGCATTTGCTGTCTGTACGGCAGATCCCCACCCCATGCAAGCATCAACAATATCAAAACATCTGGTTTTTTCTAATCCAATAGCTTTACAAATAAAAGATGCATTTGCAGGTTCAATAAATCCTCTATCAATACTTGAATAAATTAACATGTCTATTTCATTTCCTCTTAGACCAGACATATTTAGTGCCCTTTCTGTTGCAACCTTTATTAGATCAATAGGTTTCTCTTTACTACTTCGCCAGAATCTGCTTTTTATTCCAGTGATATTTAAAAATCTTCTCACCCAATCTTCTAATTCACTTATATTCCCTTGATAATGAGAAGTGCTGTGATACTTAACCAGTTCAATGATGTCTTCATTGATAATTTTATTTGATGGGATTTGACAATCAATTCCTGACAATTTCATAAATTGTGTATTTGATAATATTTAATTATCCGTTATTCAGAATAACTAAAATTGCATAGAAAAATCCTTTCTGGGATGCTTTGTCGTTAATATCTGTCTTTGTTTTTTACGGTTAACATGTGTGTAAATTTGGGTTGTCATTATTGAACTATGTCCAAGAATAGATTGTATATATTTGATATCAACATCCTTTTCAAGAAGGAGAGTCGCAAGAGTATGTCTAAAAACATGCGGAGTAATTTGTTTCTGTATTTTAGCTTTTTTTGATAATTCTTTTACTATTCCTCTGATTGATTGATCGGAAAGCTTACTTCCTAAACGATTAACCAGAAAATAGTCTCCGGCATTTTTAATCTTAGTTTTAAATAACTTATAATATTCCTTTAGTATCTTGATTGTTTCTTTATTACATATCTGGATATTTCGTTCTTTGTCTCCTTTGCCCTTAATGCTTACAGACCCCGAATAAAAGTCTATATCTTCCTTTTTTAGATTGGCGATTTCAGAAACCCTTGCTCCTGTAGCAAATAGTAATTCTATTACAACAACATTTCGCAATGTTTCTAAATATGAATAAGTTGTTGAATCCTTGCATGAAATATTTTTATTGTAAGCTAATTTAAAGATAGCATTAACATCTCTTATTTCCATTACCTTTGGCAACCTCTTTGGCTCTTGAATCTTTATTCTCATCTTTCTAAAAGGATTGACTAATATTTTATCTTCAAACTCATAGAAATTAAACATGGCTTTCATGGTAGCTATCTTTCGTTTTATCGTTTTTGGTTTTAAACATGATATTACTTCAAGGTATTCTCTTATTTCTGCTTTTGTTATATTTTCTATTTCTAAAGAATAGTTCTTTTCAATTAGAAATTCCATAAACTGTCTAATATCAATACTATATGCCTTTATTGTTTTTTCACTTAAATTTTTCTCATATTTGCAATGGTTAATAAATTCTTTTGTGCTGTTTTGAATTATACTCATTATGTTATATTTATAGTGTTATTGATTAATTTCTAAAAGAAGTGCAAATTAAGATATTAAATTTTTCAATACCTTTGTATAACCGAATAATATATTTTAATATGGATTTTCTCACGTTCGTAAAGCAAAATTCAAAATAAAAAGATAAAGATATCCTGAATTTAATTGAAGCTATACAAAACATCAATAAAATACCTATTCATCCTGACAAAATACAATTTACTGAAAGATTCAGTAAATAATATGCTTCAATGCAATATCAGATTACAAATTATAAAATTTCAATAGAAAATACTTGATTTATTTTCCTAAAAGATTTTCAAAAATAATTTTGGTTATCAGAAATTTATTACTTTTGTATCAAATGATTAAAAATAATTCTATGTAATAAACTTTATATAATATCATAAAAAGGCGTTAGCTTTTATTTCTGCATCAGAAATCTGGTAAATTTTAGTATAACAGGAATAATAAGTAAAACGCTCACGCTATGGCGTGGGCTTTTCTTATTTGTACACCGGGCTTTCCAGAGCCTCCGATACGAATACAGTTAAGTTCCCACGCTTTTTTATTTTCACTAATTCTATAATTGTCTCAGAGAATTGGACGAAAATAAAATAAATAAAAATGAAAAAGATTTACATTTTAATGATTGCATTATTCATCGGAATTTATGCAAATGCCCAATGGCAGCTCCAAACTAACGGAATTTACAGTTCAGCACAATTCCAAAGCATTACTTCCAGCGGAAATAACATTTGTGCAGGACTAAATTCAGCCATTTTTTATTCCAGTAATTCAGGTGCAAGTTGGAGCGATATCTCCACTTATACAATGAGTGGCAGTGATTTTTATTCCTTGCTTTTCTTTGACAACTATTTCTTTGCCGGTTCAAATTATGGATTGTGGTATACAGGAAGTAATGGCAGTCAATGGTGGCACAAATACTATTCCGGTATGCCTAATGGAACAGAAATTTATTCAATGACTACATTGGGTTATAATCTTTATGTTGGAACCCAGTATGGAATATTTTATTCTCCTGATAATGGATCTTCTTTTAACAGTTGTCCAAATTATAGCGGGTATTCTGTCTATTCTTTGATTACAAAAGGTACATATCTTTTTGCAGGTGGGCATTTAGGTGCATACTTATCAACAGATTATGGTAATAACTGGTCTCAAATAAGTAATGGTTTACCACAAAGTGGTGTTGGAACTATCGTTATATCTTTCGCAGTATTAGGCAATTCAATATTTGCAGGAACTGATGGTGCAGGTGTTTTTGTTTCAAATAATAACGGATCATCATGGTCATGTGTCAGCAATGGTTTATCAAATCTTTACATTAACTCTTTATTAGTCAACGGAACTACAATCTATGCCTGTACTAACGATGGGATTTATATATCAACTAACAATGGTAGTTCTTGGTCAAATTACGGTCTGACAAATAAACAAGTAAAAGGTTTGACTTTAAATGGAACTAATATTTTCGCTGCAACTAGTAGCGGAGTATGGAAACGTTCATTATTTTATCAGATTGAAGATAATACTGGTTTTAAAAATTGTTCAGTTTATCCAAATCCTACAACAGATAAAATTACCATTGAAACAGATGACATAAAAAATATGCAAAATACTATAATTTCTATTTTTGATATTCAAGGGAAATTACTTTCACAACAAACTTTAAATCCGGCAAAAACTGAAGTTACACTTTCAGATTTTTCACAAGGAATTTATTTACTCAAACTTGAAAATTCAAGTGGAATAGCAATAAGAAAGATTACCAGAGAATAATATTAAAATCATAGATATATGGAGTCCAGAAACCATTAAAACGGGGCGTATCCGAAAAGCCAGAAGAGTAGGGAAATTAAAAACAATCTATTATGTATTTTTTAAAAATTAAAAAGTTTATTATGCTGATGACAGCATGTATTTTGATTACAACAACGGCATTTGCCCAAAAGGGCTATTATCTACAATTTGCCATCCAACCGGGTTCATCTTCAATAAGCGGTGATTGGAAATTAGATTTAGGAGGTAGTAGCAATACTTTCGAAAAAGGGTTTACTTTTAGTTTTGAAACCGGAGTAAATGGAGGTTATAATTTTACGGATAATTTAGGCGTTAGTATTGGTCTGTTTTATGCATCACAGGGACAAAACTATAAGGAATTTTCTACGATTACTAATGATATTAGTTTATCGTATTTGAAAATTCCATTCAAATTAAATTTCACTTTAAATCCTGAAAACCAATTATCTTTCTCTGGTTTTGCAGGATTTTATCTTGGATTTTTAACAGCTTACAATCAAACAATGACACAGAGCTATAATAACACACTATATACTGTTGTTGCAGAAGGATCTACAATAACAGAAACCATTAGTTCATCATCTTCTTCTACACAATATGATTTTGTCGAAAAACCCTTTAACTCAACAAATTTCGGAATAACATTGGGTGCAGGAGTCCAGAAGAAACTAACGGATGATTTATCAATACAGCTTATGCTCAATTATCAAGCAGGATTTGGGGATATTAAGAATGTAGCATCACAATATGTAGTAGGTAATCATAATGATAACTTTTACGATTCTGATGATCCGAATAGAACAGTAAGTCATAAAAATTCAGTATTGGGATTAATGATAGGAATTACAAAAAGATTGTAGAACAATCTTCAATTTTAGTTAAAAAAACCGATAGATTAAAACTATCGGTTTTTTTAAAAATACAATAAAATTAATTCAATATTTTATCGTATTGATTTATTCTATTTTCTGGATACTTGTCAGCCTTTGGCTGATCCGGATGTTTTTAATTTGGTTTTCCGTAGAAAGAGCAAGTGCACTTTTCCTTAGAAAGAGCTCGTAAGAAAATAATTGCTTTTTTAAAAAATAAATTTTAATTTATTCAAATTATTATGACAAAATAAAATAGTTTATAACTAATTGCTATTATTTTCATTTTCTAAATAAACATTTATCCTGAAATGATTCCAATAATAATAAATACAAAAGAAAAACGAACCAACATATAATACAGACAAAATATTGGCTATAAATAATTTGCCATTTGTATAAAGTTCCCAATATGACAAAATTGTACCAACTAACCAATAAAGGGAATATACTAATACCACAGATAATCGAAAACTCTTTTCTGCAATACGATTATTGGTATCTTGAAGAAAATTTTCCCACCCCAATTCTTTACTATCCTTTAGATTGGGTTCTATATAGTTTCGTATATATGAACCTGCACGCATAATACTATTCTGCTCAAACATTAGCATTGCTGAAATGATAATTGTAATTATTGGGCTTAAATAAACGAGTATATGAAATCCATAAAAAACACTGGCTGTAACAACAATTGGGATACTGGTAATGCCAATTGATTGTATTTGAATTACTCTTTTTTTAGATCAAGTATTTCTTTTCTTAACTCTTTATATTCTAAGATTAGAAATTCCCTGTCCTTTTCAGTTATTGAATTAATCATAATATATTAATTAATTTGATTTTGTTTAAATTATTTTTTTTTAGGTAGAGGAATTACTATTGGAATTGTTGCATCCATTGGCTTATGATCAGAAGCCTTATAATGATCGTGAACTGAATTTGCATTGATTTCATTATCTATAATAATTGGATCTAAAGCTAAATATTTAGGACCAGCAAATACATAATCAAGTGTTAAAGTAGCTTTATTTCCAGCACCCTTTGCTTTTGAACCATTCTTTTTATTTGGTATAACATCTTTAAAATTAATCCCCAAAATGCTTCTATATTCCTCTGATTCGGGAGTAAAATTAAAATCACCAGCAATTATCCATAATGGTTCATGTCTTGTATAAGTTTCCCAATCTTCCACTGTTCTATCTTTATTTCTAATTTTATAACCAATTCTTCTCCAATTATTATATCTTGATATAATCCCATCTATTATTACATTTAATTGAGTGAGTCTTATTTTCGATGCTTTTAAATCAATCTCTGGTATTCCTTCCCTTTCTCCCATCAAAGTTGTCAAATGCACATTAACTACAAAAATATCATATGGGATAAAATATTCTTTAATATCTCCCTTTTTCTCTTCATATGTGCTGTTATTAATCGGGTTTACAATAAAATGTGCTATTAGAGCAGCTCTTGGTTCTGTATCTCTATCACCAAAATATAAGCCGTTATCTAAATTTATTTGTTCAATTGCATGATTACCTGATGGTATTCTGTTTTTTTTAGGGTCTTCAATTTTTGACAAATCCCAGACAGGAAAATGAGGTAGGTTTTTTCGAAACATAATCGCATTACCTTGAGCAAAATAAGAATCAGTTGGCCAATTTTCAAATTTTTCCTTTTCACCACTCTTATTTGTTTTTTCCTTAAACATTACTTTATCCCATTTTGCTTTAGATGATAATTTTTCATTTTCAACTAAAGGAAAAGAAAAATATTCATATTGAACAAGCTCATCTAGTATCTCCAAACCATAACGGTGATATATTTCCTTGTTAATAAAATCAATATCAATTATATCTTCAGCTTTTTCTTTTTCATTTTTTTTACCATATCTAACTATTTCTTGTAAAGTTATTATATCAGGTTTAAATGCATGAATAAGTTCTATAATTTCATTTTGTATCCTTTTTTTAATCTTATCACGTTTATCTTTTGGTTCTTCTAAGTATTTTGCCCCACCAATATTCCAATTTACAATTTTTATTTTATCGTATAATTTATTAATTTCTGAATTGTTATTTTGTTTTGAATCTACATTATCAGAAATTGAAATGGGTTGATCATCTGAATCTATATTTTTTTTCATAAATCCTTTATTTTGGGGTAATATTAAAAAGTTCATGTCCTTTACTCATAATTTTAATAGGAATCTCTCTATAGACCCCTTTAAATATTTGTTTTAATTTATCAATTGAAGCAGGATTAGGCGAAAAAACAAGTATACCTCCTCCAGCTCCAGCACCTAATGGGAAAGCTTCAGCTTCATTATCCAAAGCATGGCTTAATATCTCTCTTGCACCATCCATATAGGCTTCACATAATTTTGTTCGAATATCCCGATATTTACGTATTGAAATTAAAACCTGATTCCATTTTGTTAATCTTAATCCTTCACGAAACAAATAAGCAATTTCTAATTTTAATTTATGCAATTTGTATCCATCTATTTTTAATAAAGCAGCTCTCCATACAGAATTAACATCAGAACTTGAATGCTCGATTCCGGAATGAAAAACTACTATTCGCTTTTCTAATTCATTATAATTATCAGGTGAAATTAATTCTGATTGTATTGACATTCCAAAACCTGATTCCAGATGTCCTGGAATACCCCAAGGAAACCAAATATAATCTCTTACACCACCAAAGATAGTATTTGACTGTTCTTGTGTACCAGTAATACTAACTCCCATATCTTGTTCCATTCTTGAAGCAAGGGCAATTAATTGGAAATTACTGAAAGGACGTCCTGCTAATTCATTAGCAAGAATACAAACACCTGTGGCAGCTGTAGCTGATCCACCTAATCCAGCAGAACGAGTGCCAGCTTGCAAATTATTTAATACAAATGAAACACCACTCAACCCAAAAATATCGAGAATTTTAAGCAACCAATTTTCTTTAGACGGCAAAACTTGACCATGCTTGGAAAAAACTTCTGATTTATATTCAACAGAATTTACACTAATAAAATCCTTTTTATAAGGGTGTGCTTCAATTTTAGTTCCTGTGTTTATTGTAATTCCCACAGTTCTTGGCAAATTTCTCGACCATCCCATAGTCTGATCAAAATTAATATCAGTTGGCATTTGAGGCAGTGTCCAAAATGATTGTTGAAACTCTCTTAGATCCAGACTAGAACCTGGTCCATCTATTCTATTATAAGCAATTACAGTAGGTAACTGCTTATTTTTTTCAGCTATTTTAAGTAATTCAAAAAGATCTATAGCCATAATTATTATTTTAATAAAA
>CAIZXK010000662.1 GCA_903936865.1 uncultured Bacteroidales bacterium
TTAAAAACTCAGCATTATTTGCATATTTAGCAAATTCCAAATCATCTTTAGCCTGAGCTTTATATGAAGCATTTTTAGCAATAGCATTTTTGAGATTTTCATAAACCATATTGGCATTATTATTTCTAGCCGAAATAATAGCAGCCAAATAGTAACTTTGTGCATCTTTAGGTGCACATTCAATAGCTCCAACTGCAGCAGCAATATTTCCGTTCAACACATTTGCTAAAGCAACATTATAATCGCAGGTAGTATTTCCAAATGAATTAATTGCACCGGAATAGTTACCTTCTTTTATCATAATAACTCCCATGTTATAGTTTTCATTAACGCCTAAATTCTTAGCTGTTTCAAAATATGATTTTGCAGCTTTGTAATCTTTTTTCATTAATGAAACAACACCCAAATTGTTTATTATAGCAGAATTATTAGGTGATAAAGTATTAGCTTTTTCTAAATATGATGAAGCTTCATTCATATTCCCTTGATTAATCAACACATAAGCTGCATTATTGTATCCTTTCCAATCCTGAGGATAAACAGTTGTTGCTGCTTTGTATATTTTTAATTGAGTGTTTAAATCTTTAGTTAGTGAAGCAGCATATAATAATTCTTTATTGTCTAATGAATCAGGGTATGTTGTTGATAACATTGCTATTTTTTCGTCTGCTTTTTTAGGTTCAAGGAAATTTACAATAATTTCAGCTCTTCTTAAAGGAGGAAGAATTTTTTCTTCTACTTGTTGAAAAATTACAGTCATATTTCTCATTTCCTGTTCTCTTCTATCTCTGTCAGCTTGAGCTTTAATAACATTAATCATTGTGTTTTTTTCCTTAATGTCAGATTTTTCCAATGAAGCTAAGAAACCGTCCCAATCTTCACCATTTGCCTTGATGTTGTAATTTACAACTTTTTTCAAGTCTTTAACCTTTACTTTAGTTTTTTTAGCTAAAGCTTTTAAGAAATTATCAATTTGTTCTTCGGTATATTTATTGGCAGTTTTTGCTCTGTCTGATGATAAGTTAGCATTACGCTTAGCTTCACCTTCAGGTGATGCCCATGCAGTAATATCGATATTTTTAATTATCCAGTTCTGATTAATAAAATCATTTAAATCTTTTAATGCAGCTTTTGCTTGCTCGTTTTTATTTAATTCTATTTTTAAATTTAAATTGGATTGATCAACCAGATAATAAATATTTGCTTTTTTACTTATAACAGTTTCTTTCTCATAACCATCAGCAACAGTGATTGCTGTGCCAACCGGATTAATTCTTTGAGATGTATAAACGAGACCATCTGCTAATTTAGTTTCACCTAATTCAACAGCTTTTTTCATTGTTTTTGCATTTTCTCTGGTTGTACTTTCTTTTAGCGGTTCTTTTGCTAAATGGGCAACAGGATTAACAAGCAATTGAGATTTATTCATTTCAGGTTTATAGTCTATTACATCAGTGTATGTAAATGAACCGCCTGTTTTGCTGTTAATTGTAGTACCTTCTCCCTGAGCTTTTTCACCTTTTAAGTAAAATGCTTTTAATGGGGTGCTTCCACCTTCATATTTTAAAACTGGTTGAATAAAAGCACCGGCATTTTTGTTAAAATAACCGGCAGGAATTCTGCCTTTGATTGTAACAGATACCTTGTCGCCGTTAACTTCTAATGGATTAGGGGTTACTTCATATTTAACCTCTCCGTATTTCTTTACCATTTTGCTTAAACCGCAACTTGAAACCAATACGCTTACTAAAAACAAGGCTGTTAAAATCCTAAGACTCGTGTTTCTCATAGTATTATAAATTAAAATATTAATAATTAA
>CAIZXK010000663.1 GCA_903936865.1 uncultured Bacteroidales bacterium
GGATTTATAGTTACTGCAAATGGAATTCTGTAATAAATGTTACCATTTCTTCCGGTTTTATTTGTACAATTCTCGGCTAAACTTTTATAAGTCGCAGTTATTAATAACTTTGACAAAGTTAGATTTATTTGAATGATATTTTAATAATCAATTAATTTATGGAAGGAAAAAACGTTGTCAAAGTTTAAGGAACTATTGAATTAAACGGGACTTCTGAAAATTACTTTTTCATCGTTGAACTTCAATTTTTAAATTTATTCACAAGTTTATTTGTTTTTTTGTTTTCATGATAACACTTCGCTAAGTTCTCATTTCCATTAGTAAACTGTGGTTTTAAAAATCTTGTTCGCCTCAAAAATCTAATTTTTAGAACCCTTTTTGTTATCATTTGCATCAAATGCAGGAAACATTAATGCCGATAATTCTCAACAGCAATGCAATCTTTTTTAACTAATTTATTTAAAATTGCAACGTTTTTAAATTTTTTGAATCTATATTATATAATATTGTATCACATTAATAATTTATTCCACATGAAGAAAATTTATATTTTAATTATTGCCATTTTTACAATAAGCTTTGCAAATGCACAATCTCTGCAATCCAAATCTGTTCAAACACAAACCGGATGGACTACAGATAATCCATTTAAAACAGATGTTTTTGTTGAAAACTATGGTCAGTTTGATACTTGGGCTAAATCATCATCTCCAATACTATACGCTGTAAACAATTCAGATAAAATTTTCTTTACCAAACAAGGTGTTATTTTCAAACTCCAGAAAATTGAACAATTATCAGAAGAACAACGAGAGCATCATGAGAAAAAATCAGATAAAGAAAAACAAATGGAAACAAAGTTCTTTTTTGTATACATGAACTGGGAAAACTGCAATCCAAATCCTGAAATTATTGCAAATGAGATTTCAGAAGGTTACTATACATTTGGGGAAAAAGGTTATGAAAACATTAAAGCCCAGGGTTATAAAAGATTAACTTACAAAAATATTTATCAAAATATTGATGTAGAATATATTATTCCTGAAAACGGTGGTATTAAATATTCCATTATTTTACATCCCGGAGCTGATGAATCTAAAATAAAAATGAACTACAGTGGTAATGTGGAAAAAATTATAAAGGATAAACAAGGCAATATCATAATAGAAACTCCTGCCGGTGTAATTACTGATCACTCACCTGAAAGCTATTATGAAGCTGACCTTAAACAAATCTCTACTGCTTTTCAATTAAATGCAAGTACGGTTTGTTTTCAACTTTCAGGTTCAAATTCATCAGATAAATCACAAAACATTATAATAGATCCATGGACAACCACTCCAACCAGTTTGCTTACAAACAATACTGCTCTAGATATTGACCATGATGGTTATGGAAACGTTTACTTTTCCGGAGGAAGTACACCATACAAGCTTTCCAAATATTCAGATTCAGGAGTTTTTCTTTGGACTTTTACTAATCCATTAAATTGGTGTACCCTTGCTAATGTATATTCTAAATTTTGCTTACTTCTAAATTCAGGGACTGTTTTTATAGGAGAAGGGTATACAGGTTCTAATCCAGGAAGTCGTGTAATGAAAATAGGAAATAATGGTATCTTGTCAAATACATCTCCCTATTTTGGAATTAATAACGAAATATGGAAAATGTTTTACAATAATTGCAGTAAACAACTAATTGCTTTTGGTGGAGGAACTAAATATAATCATAATATAAAGGTAATTGCTGATACCAATCTGAGTATTAGTGTGTCAAAAAATTTTAATGGATATACTAATTATTATAATGATATAGCTTCTGTAGTGATGGATAATAATGGAGACTTTTACGCATTAATGACAACTGGCTCCAATAATCAACTAGAAGGTAAATTGCAGAAATGTCTTTTTTCAACTAATTATTCGCTACCATTGGCATTTGATGTTCAAACTACATATCAATTTGAAGAAGGGGGAACAGGTTTAGCGGGAGTTAATGGTTCGGTTTTAACGATTAGAGCCAATGCATTAGCACTAAACAATAATTATCTTTTTAGCTATGATGGAAAAACACTTAAAGCTTGGAATAAAATTAATGGGAATTTATTAAGTTCAATTATAGTAGATCCAAACTACATTGGAGGAAGGTATAGAGTTCATGAAGGTATTGATGTAGATGAATGTAATAATGTTTATGTAGGAGGTTCAACAAAAGTACATATCTTTACATTTACAGGGAGCTCTTTTATCTCAATTAATCCTATAACAACAAATATTACGAATGAAGTTCACGATATAAAATTAAACAAAATAAATGGAAAATTATATATATGTGGTGTTGGTTTTGTTACAGATGTAATTGCCCCATTACCTTGTGTTAACTCATCAACTGGTATGACTGTTACTGCTTCAGTATCAGATTCATGTTTTGGGAGAGCTTGTGTATCAGTGTCAGGCGGTATTCCTCCCTATAATTATCTTTGGAGCAATGGTTCAACTGATAGTTGTATTATTGGTGTTCCGGCTGGAACCTACACAGTAATTGTTTCTGATAACTCATGTTCTTTGAGCAACTATTATATTGATACCATTGTAATTAATCCTGCACTTCAACTTTCTGTACATCCATATAATCCTTTAATTTGTTCAGGAGACTCTGTAACATTCACCGCATCAAGCTCTAATTTCGGCACTTCATTTCACTGGAGTAATGGTGTATATGGAAATAATATTACTGTATCCCCTATTATTACAACAACTTATACAGTTACTGCAAATAACTATTTATGTTCAGATACTATTCCTGTTAAAGTAATTATTAATAATTCTCACTCTGTGTTATATCCTACAATTTGTTATGGGAAAAGTTATAAAGTAGGGCTTCATACTTATTTATCAACAGGAGTTTATAATGACACTTTAACTTCATTTATAGGCTGTGATAGTATAATTATAACTCATCTGACTGTAAGACATTTAAATCAAAATATAACTAATCCGGTTATTTGTCAGGGAAACTTTATTCAAGTCGGAACTCATGTATATACATCGCCTGGGATTTATTTTGATACACTTCAATCAACATTGGGCTGCGATAGTATAATAATTACCCATTTAACAGTTAGTACAGAATCAAAAACAACAATAAATCCTGTAATTTGTCAAGGGGAAATCTTTCATTCTGTTTTTGGTAATTACTCATTACCAGGGATTTATTATGAGGTATTATTGTCAACTTCTGGCTGTGACAGTTTAATTGAAATTAAATTAACCCTAAAGCCATTACCTGAAATTTATCTTGGCAATGATTCATCTATGTGTAAAGGAAGCACAATTACTTTATATGCCAATTATCCAAATACAACTTATCTTTGGCAGGATAATTCCATAAATCCAATATTTAATGTTACCCAGCAAGGATTATATTGGGTAAAAGTAACATTAGATAGTTGTAGTAGTAAGGACAGCATTTATATTTATACTTTTGATTGCCATGCTATTCTCGAACTCCCCAATATTATTACCCCCAACAACGATAGCAGTAATGATATATTTCTACCTTTACAATCGAAAAACATCGAAAAAATGAACACTCAACTATTCAACCGTTGGGGTAATATGATTTATGAAACGGATAATTTACAAATTGAATGGGATGGAAAATCAAAAGGTCAACTCGTTGCTGATGGAGTTTATTTTTGGATTGTTAACTATACTGATA
>CAIZXK010000664.1 GCA_903936865.1 uncultured Bacteroidales bacterium
AACATAAATACATTTATACTTATAAATGATTTTTTAATATTTATTTCGGTTATTTTTCCAAAAGTCAAATAGATAAAAATTCCAACAAATAATATATTCAATACAAAAATTACAAAAAAGAAACTGATTGATAAATTAATATCAAACAAAGGAATCAGAAGAGATGAAAAAGAGGTTGCAATAACCCAGGAAAAAATAATTCTTTTCAGATTATCCATACTAAGAATTTGATTTATAGTTGGAAATCCAGCTTGCTCATATTCTTTTCCGTATTTAAGCATCAACAACCAAAAATGTGGAATTTGCCAAATAAATAAAAAGAAAGCAATAAAAATTATTTTTGAATCGTAAACATTACCTCCAGCTGAAGTCCAGCCAATTAAAACAGGAACGGCACCTGTTAATGAACCTGGTACAACAGCAAAAGATGTATTTTTTTTTAGGTTAGTATATAAAAGATTATACCAAATAATATTAAATAACCCCAAAATAGCAGTTATTATACCAAATGAAGAATAAAGGATTAATAAACCTGATATTATTAATAAAATTGAAATCAGTAATGCATTTTGAGATGTAATTTTTCCTGAAGGTAATGGTCTATGCTGAGTTCTTTGCATTTTTGCATCATACTTTCTTTCCTGAAATTCATTTAATGCACTTGCACCACCAGCAAGAATAAAAACACCTAAAATTAAATTAATTATCTGAATATCAAAATTTCCAGTAAAAACAATATAACCGGTAACAGCAGTAAAACAAACTGCCATCGAAACTTTGTATTTAATTAAGACAAGTATCGTATTGATAGAATCCGATTTCAGTTTATTGAGCTTTTAAAGTTTTAAAATATTCTATTACTTTTGGCATATCTTTTTCTTTTATTAAACCCTTATAGGATTTCATCATTCCAGGAGGATAACCAGCAACTACATCTTTGTCAGGATCATAGACAGATGTTTCAAGATATAAATCATCAACGGTAATTTTTCGGGTTGTTCCATTAGTAATAACTTCATGAGTAGAGCCATATAATCCTTTAAAACTTGGTCCAACAATTTTCCGTCCATCCATTGAGTGACAGGAAAAACAACCATTCTTATCAAGTATCTTAAACCCTTCATTGTTATCATCCGCTTTTTTTAATGGCAAAGAAGCTAACCATTTATTAAACTCCTCTTCAGGTACAATCCTTACAAGTGCTAACATATAAGAATGGCTTAGACCACAATAAGCCGAACAATATAAATCATAATTACCGAATTTACCGGGAATAAACCAGGTATAATTATTTTTACCAGGAACTACATCTTCTTTAACTCTAAAGTCGGGAATAGAAAAGCCATGTATTACATCTTTAGAAAACAAATTCATTTTTACAGCCTTATTTATCGGCAATAATAAAGAATCCGATTGCTTATTACCCGGATACACAAATGTCCATTTCCACATCTGACCAATAGCTTTTACCTGCATCGCATCATCAGGAACCTGGCGCATAGGAAGAAATCCTCTCCATCCAAAATAAAACATTACTAATACAAGAATAAGAGGTATGGTTGTCCAAACGATTTCAAGCGTAGAACTATCTTTAATCTGAACAGCTTTTGAATGTCTCTTCTTATTGTATTTAATTACAAACACAATCATTATTGTTGTTAACAATATTAGAAAAAAGATTGAGATACCCAATATCAAAACGAATGCAGTATCAACCCCTTGAACAAAATTTGAATTGTTTGAAAACATAAAATAAGTTTTTATCTGAATGAATAATCAATAAAAGTAATAAGAACAATCACAAAAAAAAGCAAAAAAACCATGCTTACCAAAATACGAAGTAATAAACTTTCATATTTTAAATGCATAAAATAAGAGAGAACCAAATAACTTTTAAATCCTGCAATCAATAATGCAGCTGTAACTGTAAAAGCAGCTAAATCGAAAGAAGTAATTTCAATGGTAATGAAAGTACAAAGCAAAAGAATAAATAATATTCTAATCAGTACTTTATATTCTGTAATATGTGAACCGTTGTTATCCATGTTTTTCTTTTTTTACTATGAAATTAAATACAATAGAGGGAATAGGAATATCCAGATTAAGTCAACTAGATGCCAGTATAAAGCACCATTTTCGAGAAATACAAATTTATCATGCTTAATGCTTCCTTTATTTACTTTTACATAAGCGATTACTAAAAGAACCATACCTATAACAATATGAAGTGCATGTAGACCAGTCATAAAAAAATATAAACTAAAATACAGGTGATGACCTCTTTCGAGTAATTGCATTAATTCGGAACCCGGATATAATCCATGCTCAAATTTATGACCCCATTCAAAATATTTATTAACTAAAAAAATAAATGCCATTAATATGGTTACTCCAATAAGAGCCAAGGTTAGTTTTTTATTTTTCTTCTGAATTGCAGTAATAGACATAGCAATTGTCATACTGCTAAAAAGGAGAACAACAGTATTAATTACACCTATTGTTACACTTAACTCTAAACTGCTTTCATGAAAATTAGCAGGATATTGAGCCCTGAAAATTGAATAAACCAGAAATAAACCTCCAAATAAAAGAAGCTCTGTAAAAATAAAAAGCCACATTCCTAATTTGGAAGCTTCATCGTCTCTGTGTTCGTCGATATGTGTATTATGTTCACTCATATTTATTTAAATTTAGTTGTAATCATACGGATTTTCCTTTACAATCGGAGCACTATCAAAATTCTCCAATGATGGAGGCGAAGGGATTTGCCATTCCAACGTAGTTCCATTCCATGGATTAGCAGAAGCCTTTGCCCCTTTTCTAACACCCATTATTAAATTATAAATCATAAGAATAACAGCAGAAACCAAAATCACTCCTCCAATAGTTGAAATAACCTGTGCCCATTGAAATTTAGGAAAATAATCAAAATATCGTCTTGGCATTCCTTGAATTCCTATTATAAATTGTGGAAAATATAAAAGATTAAATCCGATGAATAAAGAAACAGCCGAAATATTTGCTATCTTAAAATTATACATTTTTCCATACATTTTAGGTAACCAATAATGAATGGCAGCAAAAAAAGCAAAACCCATTCCACCAAAAATAATATAATGAAAATGAGCTACAATAAATGATGTATCATGCACCTGAATATCAGTTGCCACAGATCCAAGAATTAATCCGGTAAGACCTCCAATCATAAAAAGGAAAATAAATGCAAGAGCAAAAATAAATGGAGGCTTTAAATCAATGGAACCTTTATACATAGTTGTAATCCAGTTAAATACTTTAATTGCACTTGGTACAGCAACTATAAAAGTCAGTAAAGAAAAGAACCATCTTGCCTGTTCACTCATACCGGATGTGTACATGTGGTGACCCCATACTAAAAATCCTACTCCAGCAATTGCCAGACTTGACAAAGCAATAGCTTTATAACCATAAACTCTTTTTTGGCAAAATGTTGGTATTATCTCAGTAATTACACCCATAGCAGGTAAAATCATAATATAAACTGCAGGATGTGAGTATATCCAGAATAAATGCTGAAAAAGAACAGGATCTCCACCTAAATCAGGATTAAAGAATCCGATACCAAATAGTCTTTCAGCAATAAGCATTATTAAAGTAATTCCAACAACAGGTGTTGCAAGCAATTGAATCCAGGCGGTCGCATATATAGACCATGGGAACAAAGGCATGTTGAAAAATCTCATCCCGGGAGCTCTCATTCTATGAACTGTAACTATAAAATTGAGACCTGTTAATATTGATGAGAAACCAAGGATAAATGCAGCTGTTGTAGCTAAAATAACACTTGTACCTGTTGTAGTACTGTAAGGAGCATAAAAAGTCCAGCCGGTATCCGGAGATCCACTTTTTAATAATTGTGTTGCTATTGCTAAAGCACTTCCAAACATAAATAACCACCATGAGAAATTATTTAATTTTGGAAAAGATACATCTTTAGCTCCAATTAAAATCGGCAAAAAGAAATTACCAAAAACAGCTGAAAGTCCGGGTATTACAACCATAAATATCATTATAATTCCATGAACTGTGAACAGGCCATTATAAGTTTGAGGCTTTATTATTGTTTCACCTGGTGCAATTAATTCAAATCGCATAAGCAAACCTAAAATTGCTCCAACTAAGAAAAAAGCAGCAATTGCATACATATATAAAAATGCAATTCTCTTGTGATCTGTAGCAAAAATCCACGCAAATATACCTTTATATTTCCCTTGATGCTCAAGAAAACTTATATGTTCATTATTATTCATATTTACTTATTTTTTTATTTTTCGTTTAATTAAAAGTACTATTATTAAAGAGAGTAACATGAAAATTATAATAGATGCTGTAATCTTCAAAATATCTAATGTAAAATGCTTGTTTTCGGGATCATAAGTATAGCAGATTTGCATTAATCTTTGAATTGTAGGTCTTGACTGACCCTTATTGGCTTCAATGATTGCCATTTTGAAATCAATCGGCAGATAAGTTATTCCGTAAAGATACCTGCAAATCTTACCTTCAGGACTTATAGCAATAATTGCAGAAGGGTGAATAAAATCGAGTCCAACTGCTTTGGTTTTAAATCCAGTTGCATCAGTAATTTTAAAAATTGATAAGCTGTCAGTTGTTAAGAAAATCCAACCATCACCTTTTCCTTTTGTATATTTCTCAACAAATCTCTCTTTTTTTTGCTTTGCCTTTTCTGGAGTATCTCTGAAATTAAAACTAATCGTAATAACCTGATAATCCTTGCCTAATTCAAGATTAGTTCTTTTTATTACATCGCCAACACCTTCCAATAACGGACTGCATAATCCGGGACAATCAAAATATACAAATGAGAGTATAGTTGGCTTATTAATTAATTGTCGTAATGTTACTGTTTGATTATTGTCGTTTACAAATTTTAAATCCAATGGAATGATTGAATCAAGATGTTCAAAAACACCTACTTCTGTAGTTTGATCCTCCTGAGATTCAGATTTAAATACTATTACAAGTAAGAAAAAAATTGTTAAAAGAATATTTTTTTTCATTTGTTTATTATTTTGATTAAAAAAGGTTTAATTCAAACTTAAACCTTTTCTCCTAATTTTTTTATTTTAAATAAATTTCTGACAATTAACAAAAGAAACAAACCTACAATCAAAACCATTGAAGTATAAGTAATTATAATCCACCAGGGAGCTAATTTCAATACATTCCATATAGCTCTTTTTTCGGTTAAACTTGGCTTGTCTGTTGGTTTTCCTATTTGCAATTTTTTTATTGATTCAATTTCTCCATAAATTTCATCATTCACTTTGATTACTAATTCCAAATTACCTAACTTATCGCCCGGCAAATCTTTAGGAAAACTAAAAACAGCATTTCCATCCATATCAGTTCTTAGAGTTTTATCTATTTGTAATTTACCAAAATACCTGTTAACAAACAACATTATTTCAGCATCCTTTAATACTACAACACCTGAGGTTTCATTTGCTTTAACTGATACGTTTACTTTATTTGTAGCAGCATTAAAATTGAAATCAACTTTAACCAATTTGCTCTTAGTTGGATCTGTTTTTGACAAAACCTGAACATATTGTTTGTTAAAACTTCTGATATATGAAATTACTTTCCAGCGTTCTTCTTCTGATAATGTATTTTTGAAATTGGGCATTGCATTTCTACCTACATTAAGAATGTATATCAATTCTCCATCGGTTAGTTTCTGAGAAGTTTCAGATGCTAAATCTGGTGGAATGGGATTTAATGTTTTAATACCATTCCCTTTTCCGATATCTCCATGACAGGATTTGCAATTTTTAGTATAAATCGCTTCACCTTCTTTTGCAGTATTACTATCGAATTTAATATAACTATTCTTTGCCTTTTTATCTGCAGGTATATCCCAACCTTGAGCATTTACTTGAAAGAAAGATAATAAGATAAATATAAATGCAAATATGATTCTTATATTGATATTTTTTTTAAGCATAATAAATGGGTTATTTGGTTTCTTCGTAATGTTCAATTGTTTCCTGAACTGGTATAATAGGTAACAACTTCGATAAAACAGTAATTATTATTAATACTAATAGTATAGGAGCAAGCGAAATTAGTGATTCCGTTAAGGTTGGTGTATAAACCTTAAAGTTGAAAGGAACATTTTGAATTGGTAAAAAGGGATGTTCCATCGTTGGAATTACAATTATGTACCTTTTAAACCATGCTCCAAAAATTACAAACAAAGCAATTATAAGCATTGGAGTGGGTTTTCTCATTTTTTTAAATAACAATAAAATCAATGGTATTATTAAACCAAATAGTTGAACAGACCAAAATAAAAAAGCATGACTCCCTGAAAATAAATCGTTTAAATGCATAGCATCAAATTTTTTCAATTTATATCCGGGTACCATGTATTCATTCAAATTGAAATATAGATATACCAATGAAACAAGAACTAATAACTTACCCATTTTATCAAAATGCAAATCTGTAATATATTCTTTGAGATTATAGCTATTCCTATAAACAAACATAGCGATAATAACTGCAGCTGAACCAGATACAAAAGCACCTGTTACAAAATAGGGTCCAAAAATACTACTATCCCAACCTACTCTGGAAGTACTGGCAAATAACCATGATGTTACCGTATGTATAGCTAATGCAACCGGTATAATCAAAATAGATAAAATAAAAATTGATTTTTTTATAATACTTTGTTGTTCAACGGATCCAATCCAGTTAAGTGAAAGAATTTTGTATATATTCCTTAGAAACTTAGGTGTTTTATCTAATTTTTCATAACAAATTTTCATATCAGGAATTAACGGCAAATACAGCAACAAAGCACTTATCATAACATATACTGTAACAACTGTTACGTCCCACAAAATTGGAGATTGAATACGACCATAAAGGAAAACATAAATAAGTCTTTCAGGACGTCCCATATCCGATACAATAACTAAACCAGCAACAGCAGCAAATGCAAGTGCAATTATTTCAGCAATTCTGGCAAGCGGAGCTGCCCATTTTGCTCCAGAAAGTATAAGTACAGAACTAATTAGCATTCCAATTAAACTGGTAGCTACAAAAAATACAAAGTTTGAAATATACATTCCCCACGAAACGTAATCACCCAATCCTGTAACAGCTAATCCATTCTCTAATTGCGTTATATATGCATAAATACATATAACAAATAAAGTTAACAGTAACCCCATCCAAAGTTTAAAACTATAATTAAGCCTGATATGGCTTAATAAATCGGATGTAATTTTATTGTGTTTTGATTGATCTATCATAGTAATAATAAATTATGCATGATTATTTCCTAAATGCTCTTCTGCCTCTGGTTTATCCTTGTTATCAAAAGGTGCTGTTCTGTTTTTTGGAGGTAAATAATAAACTCTTGTATCAGTACCTAATTCAGGCATTAATCTATAACCTGCATTATCTTCCAACAGTTTTTTAAACCTTACCGTTTCCTTAGTTGTACCATTGGTTACAGCATCCTCATTTTCATCGCCAAAATAATATACACCATTTGGGCATGCCGATACGCAATAAGGCATTTTCCCTTCACGTAACATATCAGCACTAAAGCAGCATTTACTTACTGTTCCTTTTTTCTGGGGTACATTTAATTCAGCATCATAAACCAAATCTTTGTCCTGTTCAGCATAAAGTGGCTCTGTCCAATTGAAAACCCTTGCACTATAAGGACAAGCGGCAATACAAAAGCGACAACCAATACATCTGTCATTATCTATTAAAACAATTCCATCAGGACGTTTATAGGTTGCATCAACCGGACAAACAGCTACACATGGTGGATTATCGCAATGCTGACATGGTTTTGCCATATAAAAAGGAGGAGTATTTACAGATTCCTGCATTTTTAAAACATTGATATGATGCTGCTCTGGTCTCAAATGATGTGCACTTTGGCATGCAGTCATACATTTGCGGGCATTTTTACATTTGGAAAGATCTACAACCATAACCCATCGCTTTCCAGGGATTCCTTCACGAGCACGCTTTTGTAGGAACGTAAGATCATCAGCTTTATATTTCTTTACTTTGGTTGCATCATTTTTATCAATTTCAAGAAGCTCATTTTCAGCAGTAAGAACTTTTATTCTTTGTTCTTTTGTTTTTTTATTGTCATATTGGATTCCTGCAAAAATTGCAGAACCAGCCAAAACAGTTCCAAAACCTACTATACCAAGCTCTTGCAAGAACTCTCTTCTTGATTTCTTTTTAGGTTTTTCCTCTTTTTCACTCATGCCTTCTATTAATTCAAATTCGTAAATAGAAATT
>CAIZXK010000665.1 GCA_903936865.1 uncultured Bacteroidales bacterium
GAGTAGTTGAAGGACCATTACTTGATGTAACACTTACATTAGTTAATGAAGCATTTCCATGGAAACCAAAGAATGATAAATCATGTTGATTAGCAACACCTGCCTGACTATTATCAGCAAAGCTACAATTGGTGAAATTGAAGTTGGTTCCAACATTGGTTAAATTGCCACTTGGATTATAAGTAAATGCACTGGAAGCATTACCATTCATCTGGCAATCGGTAACTGTTAATCCATCAAATGAAGGAACAGCTGTTGCAATACGTAAACCAAAGCCATTGTTTGAAAGTGAACAATTATTAATAATTTTCACATCAGTTACACTGGCAGTATTATTAAATGCAATTCCTGATCCTTGATTACCAGTAGCTTCAACACCCGAAAATGTATAGTATCCGGCAGAAGAAGAACTTGAAACTAAAATACCAGCACCTGGGTTTTCTAAACCTGTAGCTCCGGTAACTTTTAGGTTACTTATTACTAAACGATCAGTTGCATTAGCTCCAGAAGCAGTTATTGTCATAACCGGAGTAGTAGTTGCAGCCGAACTAATAATAGTAGTAGCACCTGCACCATTTAAAGTTATACGTTTGTTTACTGTTACGTTTTCAGGATATGTTCCTGCACCAACCATTACAACATCACCTGCTTGAGCAACATTTGTAATATCTTGTTGTATTTCACCACCAATTCTACAAACATCATTAAAAGTTTTTCCATCTGAATTAGTATATGAATAAGAACGTGGTGTAAAATTAGCTACATCTGATAATGCAATTACTTTATTTGCAAATGTATTATTATTCCAATAACTTTGCCAGTTGAATTGTGATGTAGCAACTGTTCCTCTTGTACTGATAATAAATTTAGAATAATCAGCAAAAGTGTTTCCTGTGATTGTAGCTCCACCAACTGGATTAACATACCAACCTACTGCTGGTACAATACCATTAAATGAAATTGCACCCCATTTAACTGGCCATAAACAACCAGCACCAGAAAAAACATTGTTTGCAATTATCCTATCACTAACCAAACCTGTATAACCAGATCCACTACTAATATCAACAGAACATCCTTTAGCAAAATTATTTCCTGTTAGATTGTATTTAGTTTGTGTACTTGTATTACTAGCAAAACTCCAATCGTTAAAATAAATTGAACCACCATCAGCAATATCCACATAGCAATATTTCATAGTAAAATTATTACCAATAATTTCTACAGTTTTATTATTACCTGAGGTATTATCAAGGAATTTTAAACCTTGAATAGTTATATTATCAGCATTAACAAAAATACCTGACTCACCAAAATTATTTGTTGCATTTGTTGTTACACTTGCAAGCACATTATTAAAATTTGTTATAGGATTACCTGACGCATCAACACCTCTTACAGTAATTCCCGGTTTCGTAACATCAAAGAATAATCCGAACTGGTAAGGACCATTATTACCAAGGTTATATTGGGCTGAAACGATTGTTCGATTGGTAGCAGTTTCATTATATGTTCCAGGATAAACATTAATTACATCTCCAGATATAGCTGCATCAATTGCTGATTGAATAGTTGAATGGCCTGAGATAACAGTACCTGCTCGTGTTACTACTACAGGCATTCCTCCAGCACAAGCACCACCATCAGATACACTGTAAGGGATGTAAGTGGCCGAGCCGGTTATTTTAGCTGCAATTTCTGCAGGAACTACTGTTCCCCACCAATTGCAGGTAGCTGTTACAGAAACGCTGGAATTGTTAACTACACCCATATTCAGGTTGGTAAAACTATTGCCTGTCAGTGTTGCTACGCCGGTTGCTGAAGCATCAGTGGTTCTGTATCCTATTGTGCTTGTATAATAAGTTGATGATGCAATGTTACCATCAACCTTATTGTTGTTGAAATATACCTGTGGAGCTGCTCCTGAGCCCTGTGTGCCAAATGTTGTTGCATCCATACCACGGAAAGTCAGCATTTCTGTCGTCCATGGGGCATAATTCAGCGCTTTCAGACCGCTGCGGTCATTCTGAGCTACTGTTACTTCGTTCTGTGACCAGATAACCTGGGCAGCGCCATTTGTCTGGTAGTTATGGTACAATCCTCTCAATCCGGCAGTTATAGTATTGCGCTGGATCAAGGCAGATGTGGTATGCCCGTATGGCATATACTGTATGCCAGTATTAGTATTCAAAAACTGGTTGTCCTGTATTGTTCCTGAAGTCGCTTGCACATAAATACCACGGTTATACTGATTGTTTACATTTGGTCCGCAATCAACATAATTGCCTTCGACCAGCATACCGGTGCGATAATCTGTCATTGAACCATCAGTAAGTATGTACATTGGAATAACTGAGCTATACATTCTGTTGTTACGGATGGTCAGGTTATTGACCTTTTCAGTTAAAATAAGATAATGGCCAAAAAGTCCACTTGCGATTGTAGCGTCCTGGCATTTGAGGTCAAATCCGGCAATAGTAACTCCAGATAAATTGGTTCCGACATAGATCAGTCCGGTTTCGTCAGCTGCACCGGCAGGGAATTGTATTATCGCTTCTGGGTTGCGGCTACCGTTACCGGCGATAGTAGCATTAGGACCGTTCAGGGTAATAGGCTTATCTATCACAATTAGTTCCTCGTATGTACCAGCAGCTACTGTAATTACATCATTTGCTGATGCTGCAGTTACTGCACTAGATATTGTAACATATGGTAAATTCTTAGTAACATTTCTAATTGGAGCAACGCCAGTACAAACAGGCGTAACAATATCACTTGTTGATAAGAATGGTGACCAATTTAGATTACCCTCTATTCTTGCAGCAAATGTAGTTGCATCAGTTGTACCATACCAGTTGCATGTAGCATTAGCAGTTGCACCAGAAGACCTTGTAATAAATTTAGGAAAACTACCTGTAAAACTATTATTATTTATTGTATAAGTTCCGCTTCCTCTAACTCTCAGAGCTTCAGCATATCTGGTAGTTGTACCACTCCATGTGTTTCCGGTTATTGTGTTAGTACCCAATAAGTCTAATGTAACCATAGTGTTTCCTTGAGCTGCTGGAGAAATAGCTCCACCTGCATCATTGGTTATACTCATACCTCCGGAAGTTCCGGAAATTGTATTATTAGTAAAAGTAAAATTTTGAGTATTTGTTGTACCTGCACCACCACCAAAAAGAACTAATTGTCTAGGGCAGTTATTACCAACATTAAACTGTGTAGCCCACCCAACACCTGAAGGATTTGAGCCAGTAAAAGTCTGGCCTGTAAATTCATTTGCATTAATAGTAATGTTAGTATTTGAAGCATTATATCCACCCATTAAACCAGCATCACCACGTGCTTCAATGATATTTCCAACAATATTTATATTATTTTGTATTCCTGAACCTAAAAAATATATGGCAGCTTTTTCAATTGCACCATTACCATTAATCCCTTTAATTGTAAACCCATGCCCTATAGATCCAATAGTAACACCATTCAGACCTGTTGACAATTGTATTGTTCCAAGTTCTCCACCAGAATTATTACCATCAATAATTGTTGTGGCTGCACCATCTGTTGATAATATACTGATATTTTTATTTATTGTAATATTACCAGTATATGTACCTGCAGCCACATTAATTATATCGCCAGCATTTGCAGCATCAATTGCCGCCTGAATAGTAGCATAAGCTACCGGCACTTCACGTGTTGTAGTTTGTGCCCAACCATTAAATGTTACCGTCAATAAGGTAACCAAGAGAATAAGCGTAGCCATTGGCTTTAGCATTTCTCTGATACGATTTGTTTCGTAAATTTTTTTCATGATAAAAAATGTTTGTTAATGAATAAATAGTTTTAAAAAACTAAAATTTTTATTATTTTTTTTGAGAATTTTTAACAATAAGAATTGCTGCGAATCCGGGGATGATTTGTTTAATTGTTGCATATATTAATGAATTTTGTAAGTAAAATATTCATAGTGATATTTTTGTTAATTTTGTTTTAAATGCATACCATTCAAGTTATTCTGATGAATAATATGCTCAAAAGGCGTTTTTTTACACCTATTTATTATTACCTAACAAAAATAATAGTATGAAGAAATAAATCCTGTAAGATTATGATTTAATGTATGTAAGATTTACACAATACGTTTTGTAAGATTTAAAGCTATATTTGTGTAAGATTTATCTGTCATTTTAATTTATTTAATCTCCATTTATATTTTAACAAAATTTTTACTTGCTACTTATTCTTAAATTTTTTTTATAATTTAACTAGATTTAATTCCAAAACCAGCAAGGGTTTTTTATCGTCGTTTTGTTGTTTTGCAGGAATTTTATAATTATTATTATTCATCTGTTTAGTTATTTATTTTACCCTTCAAGGGTTTTTAACCTCTTAGAGGGTTGTTAGCCCCTTCAAAGGTTGGTAACCTCTTGAAGGGTTGTTTTGCAGGAATTTTATAATTATTATTTTTCATCTGTTTAGTTATTTATTTTACCCTTCAAGGGTTTTTAACCTCTTCAAGGGTTGGTAACCTCTTGAAGGGTTGTTTTGCAGGATTTTTTTTAGTGTTTTATTATTAGTTATTTACAATACCGTATCATTACTTTAATTTATTTAAAAAATTAGTGCAATTAGTGTAATTAGTGGCGATTATAATAAAGAGTGCAGGTATTAGGTAATAAAACAAAATCTGCGGATTTAAAATCACTTAGTATTCAATATACCTAATGGAGTTTAGTTACGATTTACTTTTCATACTTTAAATGGATCTCTTTTCTTACCGGACAGTTGCATACAGCTCCATTTCCATAATTCAGCTTATACAAACAATCATTCTGAATGCATTTAACAAAAAGTATTGAATTGATAATTAAATTTTCAACATTACTTCTCAAACAAAAATGGTCTTCATTTTTTAAACATTCAAAATCAAAAGAACATTTACAGGTTTCTTTAATCGTACTTTCATTAATTTCCATTGCTGCAATTCCTTTTCAATCTCTATTTATGTAATCACATTCTTAAAAAAAACAAATACAAAGCATCAAAAAAAATTACATATCTGTTTGATTATGTATAAGGTAAGTTAAGTGACAAAACCCAACTTGCAATACTTCTAAAAAATGTTTTTTATTTTATTAAAAAAAAGCCGAAGGGCAAACAGACTAAAGCATTTATCTTATGAAACATTTATTATCCTGTCCATTGCCCTTAAAAAATCCGGCTTTTTTATTTATTCATACATTATATCAATTTATTCTCTATACAATATTTTGTTAAATCGGTATTATTTTTTAAATCCATTTTCTCCATCACCCTGCTTCTGTATGTACCAACTGTTTTATTTGAAATAAACAACTCTTCACCAATATCTTTTAGCGTTTTTCCGTTAGCCAGTTTTAACATGATTTCAAATTCTCTGCCCGATAAATATTCATGCTTTAATCGGTTTATATCTTTTTTTACAACATTCCGGGCAAGATTTTCGGCGAGAGCTTTTGAAATATAAGAACCATTCTCTGAAATTCTTTCAATGGCTATTAATAACTCACCTGATGCAGCATTTTTGGAGAGATAACCCGAAGCACCCAGCTTTAATGCCCTTATGGCATATTGTTCCTGAGGATGCATACTTAATATGAGCACATTGGTTAAAGGGCTTTTCTCTTTAACCAATTGCAATACTTCCAATCCACACCTGTCGGGAAGCGAAATATCAAGTATTAACAGATCAAAATGGCTGCCCTGAATTAAGTTTAATGCTTCCCTGGCAGTACCAGCTTCTTCTATTACATTTGTTCCCGGCATGGTCATCAAAATTTGCAACAACCCATCGCGAACAATCTTATGGTCATCACATATCAATATTTTTTTCATATCTGTAGTTATGGAGAAATTATAGTATATTTTAAATTTATTTGTAAAAAAGCTGGAATTATTTTTTTTGTATTTTGAATTCCAAAAAAAGTCAAAAATTTCATCATGTTGTTTTTAGGATTAGTTACAAGACTCAGTATAATTAATATTCAGGAGATTTTTTCTTCAATCCATAATTGTTAATAGTTTAAACTGTTTGCTTTTTCTGTAGAAGCTCAAATCAAATACAAATAAATTATCTTCGTTTCTAAAAAAAACAACGGCTGATGTTTTTTTAACAAATTTACAATTGTGTTCTTTCAAATCAATCGTTGTATAAACATTACCTCTGGTAAGTTCTTTTGTGTTGGCTACTGTATTATCCATTGTATCCATAATTTAAATTATTTAGATTTATATTACTATAATTACTTATATTTTCAATACCTTTTATAATATGATTTTAAAATTATTATATTACAGC
>CAIZXK010000666.1 GCA_903936865.1 uncultured Bacteroidales bacterium
AATTAAATATTTTTAGTACTAATTAATTTTTTTATTATGACAAAGAAAATTATTTTCTTGTTCCTGATGATAGTATTCGGGACAAATTTATTTGTTAATGCACAGGGAACCATTACGATTGGAACCGGTACAGCTGCAAATAGTACCACAGTACATCCAACTCCTTATGGTACTTATTACAAGAATCATAGAGTGCAATACATGTACCTGGCTTCAGAATTGGCTGCAGCAGGTTTGGTGTCGGGTAATATTACTGCAATTGCATTTAATGTTTCCAATTTAAATCTATGTTCATCAATGCCTAATTTTACAATTAAGGCAAAGCAAACCACAGCCTCAGCTTTAACAACTACTTTTGATCCAGCAGGCTATACAACTGTTTGGACAAATGTTGATTTTTTACCAACTACCGGTTGGAATACGCATACACTATCGACTCCTATTTTATGGGATGGAACATCTAATCTGTTGATTGATATTTGCTTCTCATTAATTCCTGGAGTATATACTGAAAATGCGTCTGTTTTTTACACAACAACTACTGGAAATCTGGCAAGTTCATACAGAAGTGATTCTGAAGTTGCCTGTGGTACAGCTTTAGCTGCAACACTTCCAGCTACATCTGACAGAGCCAATATAAAAATTACAGGTCAGGTAGCCACTTGCTTACCTCCAACTAATATTAGTGCAGGAAGTTTAACTCCAACTTCATCCAACATGAGTTGGACAGCAGGTGGAACTGAAGCATTGTGGGATATTTATTATGGTACTACAGCCTCAATTACAGTTCCAAATGCCTCAACAACACCTACTGTAAGTGGATTGACCGCTGCAAATTATAATATTTCAGGTTTAACTACATTAACAAATTACACTTTTTATGTACGTGCCAATTGTGGTGGTGGAGATAAAAGTTTATGGGCAGGTCCTTTTAACTTTACTACACCAAGTAGTCTCCTTTCTGGAACTTATACTATTAATAAAACACAACCAACTGCCGGTAACAACTATAATAGTTTTACAGAATTTGCAACAGCAATAAACACCGGAGGTTTTGGTGGACCTGTTGTTGTTAATGTTGTTGCAGGTACTGGTCCTTATACTGAACAGGTTTCCATTGGACAACCTGTTAACAGCAGTGCAACCAACACTTTAACCATTAATGGTAATGGTAATACACTTGAATATCTTTCTACAAATACAAACGAGCGTGCTACCTTAAAATTCAACGGAACTGATTATGTTACTGTTAATAATTTAATTGTAAAGTCTTTGGGCACAACTACATCTCAGTATGGTTTTACTGTTCAATTAATGAATGGTGCAAATTATAATACTTTTAATAATTGCCAGTTTATTGCTGATATTGCCTCAACCAGTACAAATTATACTCCATTTGTTACAAGCAATAGTGCCACAGTTGCAACTACAGCTGCATTAGCTGCAAGTAATCTTACCGTAACAAATTGTATTATTGTTGGTGGATATTATGGTATGGTTATCAACGGACCAACAACCACTCCATTTTCAACAAATAATAACATCAGTAATAATGAAATCAAGGACTTTTATTTATATGGAATATACACAAGAGGACAAGATAATTCTGTTTTTTCAGGAAATAACATACATAGAACCAATAGAACTGTTTCTTCAACTACTTATATGTTTTACTTGAATTCTAATATCAGTAATACATCTATAACTAAAAATAAAATCTATAATATTGCAGGAAGCGGAGCTACAACTTCAGCTGCTTATGGAATTTATGCTACAAGTATTACCTCTCCTGCAAATCAGGGAGTCTTGATTTCAAATAATGCCATTTATGGATTATCATTAATGAATGGTATTCAATATGGAATTTATTTGAGTACAACCGGTTATGCAAAAGTTTACCATAATTCAGTTTCAATGGATAACCTTACACATACAGGTGCAAGTGCCATTTATTGTTTTTATCATACCGGAGCTGCCGCTAATCTTGATATAAAAAATAATGTATTTTCCTATACCACTAATTCAACCGGTGCAAAATACAATATGTATTTTGCAACCAATACTGCAGTAGTTAGCAGCGATTATAATGTTTTATATAAAGGAGCAACCGCAGGAACAAATAACACAGGTTACTGGAATACATTGGCTTACTTAAATTTGTCGAACTGGCAAACCGCCAATGGAGGTATTTATGATTTGCAAAGTACATCTATTAATCCTGATTTTACTTCACCTTCATTCTTAAAGCCATCTTCAGCTTCAGTGAATGATATTGGAACGGATTTGTTATCAGTTGTTCCTGACGATATTCTTGGTGTAAGCAGAACCAGTACCCCTGATCCGGGTGCTTATGAATTTACTCCTACTCCTATGAGTGTTGATTCAGTAAATGTAATACAACCATTAATAAGTTCAGTTGCTCCAGGTAGCGTTAATAATTTGATGTTAAGGGTTGGTGTATATACTCAAAATTCATTAAGTCCATTATCATTCAATGGTATAACATTTAGTACCAATGGAAGTAGTAATGCAAATAATGATATTGCTAATGCAAAATTATGGAGTTCCGGAAGCAACTTAAATTTTTCTTCTGCTACGCAAATTGGCGATGTAAGTTTAAATCCCAATGGTACTTTTGTAGTAAACAATGGAACAGGACTTCCACTAACTTTGGCTCCTGGTGTCAATTATTTCTGGGTAACTTATGATTTAACATCTTCGGCTTCTGATTTGAATATTCTGGATGCTGAATTTGTTGATGTTAACGTTGGTGGAAATAACTACAGTCCTCTTAATGGTGCTCCTGCTGGTTCAAGAACCATTCGTGTTTTTAACGGTATTTATACTGTTGGTACAGCTGGCGATTTTCCAAGTCTTTCCAGTGTATTTACCGATATTAATAATTTAGGATTAGCCGGTAATGTTACCTTAAACATAATAAGTGATATTACTGAAACCTCAATGGTTACTCTAAATCAATGGGCTCCTGCCGGAAATTCTTTTACATTACTTATTCAACCTTCGGGTGGTGCCCGTACAATTAGTGGAAGTGTTGCTACCGCTTTAATTAAATTAAATGGTGCTGACAGGGTTACAATTAATGGTTTAAACACAGCTGGTAATAGCCTTACATTCCAAAATACCTCCACTGCAGCTTCTACAGCTGTATTCTGGCTGGCAAGTTTAGGACAGTTAGATACTGCTGCAACTTACAATACTCTTAAAAATTTAACTATCATAGGAGGTTCCAATACGGTAACTTCCCAGTTTGGTGTATATGCAGGTGGAACTACCGTTTCCACAACCGGAGCTGGAAAAGATAATGATTACCTGACTGTTGAAGGAAATAATATCAGCAATGTTTATTATGGAATATATACCAGAGGCAATGGAGCTCCAAATCAAACAGATTATTTATTGATTAAGAATAATAATATTTCTAATTATGGATTAACCGGAGTACATTGCTTTTTCGCAAATTCGCCGGTTTTCCAGGGAAACAACTTGTCTTCTACAATCACTAATACTGGTACAAAATATGGTTTAAATATTCAGAATTCAACAAATGATATTCTGGTTTCCAAAAATAAGATTTATATGTCTGCCGGTACCAGCATGCATGGTATCAACTTAACCAATGATACTTCCACTGTTTCTAATCCAGGTTATATCTGGAACAACTTTATTTCACTTCAGGGAGCTACTTCTCAATGTTATGGAATCAGAGATATTGCTTCTCATTATAATTTTGTGTTAAACAATTCAATTAATATAAATGGAAGCAATGCAACAGAAACCAGAGGGATTAATATAGCAACCGGAAGTACCAATGTTCAGGTATTTAATAATACCGTTTTATCAAATAAATATCCTATATTCTATGAATTAACAGCTGGTGCTTTAACCGTTACTGCCTCAAATTATAATAATTTCTTTACAACAGGAACAGGCAATCAGTTTGTATATGGTTCAACAGCAACAAGTTTTGCTACTTTGGCTGATATGATTGCTTCTCCCGGCTATAACGGAATGGATGCAAATTCAATTTCTGTAGATCCTATATATACAAGTACTTCAGATTTACATATCGATAATATTCAGCTTTATTCAAAAGGAACTTCTTTGCCTTATGTAACTGATGATATCGATGGTGATGCTAGAGCAACAATTCCATGTATTGGAGCTGACGAATTTATAATTCCATCAAATGACTTAACAGTAAAAGCAGTTTATACTTTAGGAAAACTTCCTATTCAGGGTGGAGCTCCACATAATGTAAAAGCTATAATCAGAAACAGAGGACTTGCCGCACAAAGCAATATCAATGTATCATTAAACATAAGTGGTGCTAATACATTTACAACTACTTATAATATTGCAAGTATAGCTCCTGGTGCTGAAGATACCATTTCATTTAATGGATTTACTGCTGCAAGTATTGGTATTAACAATGTAAAAGTTAGTTTACCAGCTGATCAACTTAATACCAATAATGAATTAAACGTTTATCAGCAAGTTACTGACAATATTTTTGCTTATGCTGATACATCAGCTGTTACAAGTGGTGTTGGAACTACCAATGCAGCAGGCGGAATGCTGTTAACCAAGTATTTTATAAACGGAACAAAACAGGTTTATTCTACTCAAGCATGGATAAGAGGTGCAACTACCATAGGAAAAGAAGTTTATGGTGTTGTTATAGATAATAACGGAGTTGTATTGGATACAACATTTCATAAAATTATTACTGCTGCTGATACATCCAGCTGGGTTACTTTCAGTTTTATACATCCTGCTGCTTCCATAACAACAAATAATAATTTATATGTTGGAATTGCAATGGTTGCTACCGGTTATTTCCCTGTAGGATTTCAAACAGAAACACCTTTACGTCGTTATGCATTTTATACTAACGGTGGTTTGTCAACTATTAATTTAGTAGAATCTTCATATAAACTTATGATAGAAGCTACTGTTGGAAATCCGATGGATAAAGATGCTGCAATTACACAAATACTTAATCCTGCAACAGGTTGCGGTTTAAATATGCAATCGGTTACCATTAAGATTAAGAATGAAGGTGCCCAAACAATTACTGCTGCTAATGGATTAGTTGCCAACTACAAAATTGACAATGGAACTGTTGTTTCTCAAAGTGTAAATGCTGATATTGCTCCTTTGGCTACTTTAGATTTTACATTTAATACACAGGCAAATTTACCTGCTCCTACTGTTGATGTAAATTACTATTTAACTACATGGGTTGATTTGGCAACAGATCCTATGAAATTGAACGATACAGCAAAAAGATCAATTACATCCGGTTATGTTCCTCCAGCTCCTGTTGCAAATGATACCAATGTAAACTATGCATCTACAGTTACTTTAGTTGCAACACCGGGTTCAGCTGATACTATAATTTACTGGTACCAGAATTTAACTGATACTGCTTTCTTCTTTACAGGTAAGAATTATACTACTCCTGTATTATATGATACAGCTACCTATTATATTGCAAGTGGTGGAGGAAAAGCTAATCTGAAAATTACTGAACTCGCTATAAACAGAGGTGGAACCGGAGCTACAAACCCTTATCCAACTTGGACTCCTGGTCAGGATTTATTTGAAATTACAAATCTCGGTAATGCAAAAGTTAATCTGTTGGGCTATAAATTTAAAATATACGGTACTACTGGTGCTAATAGTTTTACATTCCCATCTGTTGAAGTTGGGGCAGGTCAAATAGTGGTTTTAAATAATTTAACCGGTACTGATGATTTGGCAAACAGATATTTCAATATGGGTGGAACTACTGATATACAATCTGCTTCATTAAATGGTTATGTTTTATTAAAACCTGATAATACTGTTGTTGATGCAGTTGCAACCAATAGTTATGTTTTTTTAGCTGGTGAAGCAAGTACTTCTGACTGGAGTGGAAATATTGGACCAACTAGTGGATTATGTGGACCGATAAGAGTTGTTTCTGATAATAATGTTGCATCTGATTGGGTTGTTTCAAGTGCAGCAACCTTACAAACAATTGGAAGTTTAAATCCTACATTAACAGCCGGAACTTCAAGTGCTGGTTGCCAAAGTAGCAGAATGCCAATAAAAGCCATGATCAGTAGTTTCCCTGCTGTAGATGCCGGAGTTACCAATCTTACTTTGCCAACTACTCCTGTAAATGGAGGAACCAGTGTTCCTGTTGTTGTTAAAATAAAGAATTATGGTATGGATGTTTTAACATCAGCAACTATTGGATGGTCAATAAACGGTGTAGTACAAACTCCTTTTGCATGGACTGGTTCTTTGGCTCATGGAGTTACTTCTGCTGACGTTACAATTTCAAATCAAGCGGTTACCTTGGCAGGTATTTTATCTGTTAAGGCATGGACATATAATCCAAATGCTGCAACAGATATTTATCCAACAAACGATACCACTTCAGGTTCTGTTTTGGTTAAATTTGCAGGAACTTATACTATTGGCACAGGTAGTAATTTTACTTCTGTTGATGCAGTTATTACAGCTCTAAATGCTGTTGGTATTAACGATAATGTTGTGTTTAATATATTGCCGGGTACTTATGTAACCCGTCCTATCATTAATGCAATTGCAGGTTCAGGTCCAACTCAAACCATTACATTTACTTCTTCTACCGGTGATAGTACTGATGTAACATTACGTTATACCTTATCTAGTGCTGCTGCATTTATGATGAAATTTAACGGTACAAGTTATATGACTTTTAAGAATCTTACTTTATCTGTTTCCGGAAGTGCTACCTGGGGTAGAGTTATTGAAATTGCTTCAAGTGCAAATCATATTGAAATTTCAAATTGTGTTTTGATTGGAATGCCTAAAGCAACTGCAACTACTACTAATTTCTCAACAATCTTTTCAAGTGGAGCCGGTTTAAATTACAATATTTTCAAAAATAATCGTTTTGAAGGTGGTTACCGTTGTATTGAAATGATTGGTGTAAGTGGAAATACCAATAAGTTTAATGTGATTTCGGATAATATCTTTAATGATTTTAACTATTCAGGATCTTATACCACTTATCAGGATAGCATGCTTATTACCAGTAATATTTATACCAATCTTAGTACTGCAGCTACTACTTATAGTTTGTATATTGCAAACAGTAATAATTTCATGGTTACCAAAAACAAAATTAACCGTATGGGTGCAACCGGTACAAATTATGGATTATATTTAGCTACTATTAACAGTACTTCAGGTAATGCCTTAGTTGCCAATAATTTTGTAATGCAATCGGGCGGACCCGGAATATCTCATGGAATTTATTGTTCTACTCTCAAGAATACCCGTATTTTCAACAATTCTGTAAGTATAAAAAGAGGTACAACTGCAAGTTATGCATTCTATAATACAGGTTCTGCAGCAGGTGCTAATATTCAGCTATTGAATAATATTTTTGCCAATACAGGTGGAGGTTATGCATATTATGCAAGTACTAATGTAAGTATTGATTCAAGTAATTACAATTGCTTGTATGCAACAGGTACAAATTTAGCATATTGGGGTGCTGCAAGAACTAGTTTAGCTGCTTTGCAAGCTGCAAGTGGAAGAGATGCATATTCTATTTCAATTAATCCTAATTTTGTTGATAGTACTGATTTACATGCTACTAATGTTGCTCTTCCTGAAAAAGGAACAAGTGTACCTGAAGTAACCGATGATATTGATGGACAAGCAAGAGGTTTGTTCCCAACTATCGGTGCTGATGAATTCCTTGGAACAAGAACACTTAATCTGACAATTTTACTTGAAGGACTTTATAATGGTGTTGATATGAGACCGGCTCAGGATGATATGGGCGATCATTGGGGACCAACTATTGCTGATGTAATTACTATCGAACTTCATAATGCTATAGATCCTACAATTACTGAAGCTACCTTTACTAATCAGAG
>CAIZXK010000667.1 GCA_903936865.1 uncultured Bacteroidales bacterium
ATGTCAACTCCTAATGAAAGCGAATTATCAAAATCATCTGCAGTTTGTCCAGGTAATAACTGGTAATATTCAGCATTTACCGACAATCTTTTAGTTAACTTGTATCTTCCTCCGCCACCTATAGCAAAAATATTGTTTTGATCAATTACACGCTTAACCAGATTTTTATGAACAAAAGATGGCATTAGTTGAAGCGACAAATTATCTGTAAACTTTCTGGCAATAAGCAATTGATTTACGAAAGATAAGCGGGAAGAAAAGAAATTATCCCTTGTTGGATCTTCCCATTTTAATGTATTAATAGCCATGCCACCAAAATATGAAATGGAAATTGGCATATTCATATTATTTTGTCTTAAAATCTTATACTTTACAAAACCATCAATGGTTTTTTGATAAGAACTTCTGCCTAAACCCACTTCAAGTTTATCTGTAATACCATATTCCAATCCTATACGAATCGTAGATTGATCTAAACCCCAAAAATTATAAGATCCCTCGTTGACTCTTCCAAAATGATGGGCAATAATAAAGTTCAGATGACCTTTTGCAACATTCTCAATTGATTGTCCAAGAATAAGATGCGTTGTTTTAAAAGCAGCAGTTGCAAATTCCTTGCTAGGTTTGTCATTACCCAATAAATCCATTAAATCTTGTGATTTAATGTTTTGTGAAATAAATAAAAGGAAAAAGGAAAAAAGTGTTATGTTTTTTTTCATAAAAATGAATTTAAGTTTAAATTATTGGTAAATAGCCTTTTAAATAAGCACAACAGATTTAAAATACTGCTGTGCTTTATCTATTTATTTTAATGTACTATTTCAACTTATCGAGACTGACATTTACAGTGATATCAACATTTTCTGCAATGTTTTTTAAAACAGTATTCGGTATTTTGATATTATAATCTTTAATTGCGATAGAAAACTTAGCATTTGTCAATATTTTTCCATCCTTTATTTCAAAAGTACCGGTTTGTTTTACTTTCTTTGTAACACCATGTATTGTTAGATCTCCTTCAACCATAGCTTTGTATTTACCATTTTTTGTAAAATTAATTTCAGTCAGGTTCGTAACCTTTCCTTTAAAAGTGGCATTGGGAAATTTATCCGATTCTACATAATTTTCGTTGAAATGCTCCTGCATTAGTGCATTTTCAAATTCAAAAGATTTCATTAACACTTTAAAAACAAAATCTCCTGTTGAAATGTCCATGGCGGTATTAACCTGGTTATTATGTCCTTCAATTTTTTCGGAAGGTGCATCTGAAAAAAATGTTATTTTACCGTTTTTTGTAATGTATTTTTGTCCGAATACACTTCCTGATATCATCAATAGTACGATAGCAATTTTCACTATATTTTTCATATTATTTAAATTTAAATTGTTTATAATTAATCCTTTACTAAGGATGCTTTTTCAAGAATAACATCGATATCGTTAAAACCGGCACAAAAACCTTTAATTTTAATCTCTGTTCCTGATGCAATCTTTTTAGTTTCTTCATTGAATTTTGGAAGCATGGTACAACGTATGCCTTCATCTCCAAAATCACCTTGTTTATATACAAATGTAGCCACTACCAAAGTATCGGCAATTTCTGTTTCTGATAAGTTTCCCGATAATTCAATAATTTTTCCGTTATATTTAAGATCTGCTGTTGCCTTATCAGTAACATATTCATTATATAATACTTCTGCTTTTAATTTGAAATCAGCTTTAGCATTTTCAATATCCTTATGTGGTTTATTAATATAGAATTTATAAACCAATATGGCTGCTACTATCCCGACTGCTGCCAAAATTAATACGATTTTTAACCATTTATTCATTTTGTTCAGTTTTAATTATTTGGCGAACCTAAATCTATCCATTTTTTAATTTTCTTAATTTTACATTCATCCATTATTCCACTTGGTGGCATTGGATTTGATGTACTTGCTATTCTAACGTATAAATTTTTAGAAAGTACGGCTGCAGCAACTTCTCCATGATTCTGCAAGCTTAAATTGCCACTGGGAGCAATTCCACTATGGCAACTTATACACGATTCCTGAATAATTGGTGCAATTGTTTGATTATAGGTTACATTAGTTAAATCGCAATTTGCAATTGTAAAACGATATAAAGTTTCTTCATTGTCATCATAACATCCATTTAATAGCAAAACAGAGACCAAAGTAATTGTAAAGAATTTGAATTGTTTTTTCATCAGTTTATTAATTATTAAGTTTTCCGGCATTTATCCATTTCCTGATTTGCGTAATCTTACAATCTGATAACTTAGCGGTTGGTGGCTTAGGCATCGGATTATTTTCATAAGAAATATCAGCTAAAATATTATCAGCGTTATCAAAAATATTCTGATAGGTTACAAGTGGTATATCATCATTAACCCCATGACAGCCCCAGCAATTTCTTTTAATAATCGGTAAAACAGCATCATTAAATGTAAAAACATTTGTATCACAGGCACATGAATTATCAGGGGCTCCTTGTTTTATCCATCCATATATTAAAGTAACTTGTTCCAGATTTAATGGTGTTTTAGGAGTAGGAGGCATTTCGCTACCAATTGCATATTTATATAATTTGCTGTTTTGAGGGTCGCCGGCATTTACCAATTGCTTTATACTGCTGTAAGTACTCAAATCAGGATCTTCTCCACCGGCTGCATGACAGCCGCTATAAGCACAATTTGATTGTATAACAGGCAATACCTCATCCTGAAAACAAATTCCTGAAGGAACTGTGGTATCATCTATAATAGGAGGTATGGATTCATGCTTACAGCTTATTAATACAACCAGTATTATTGCTGAAATTATTGATAGAATTTCTTTATTTTTCATTTAAAAAAGTTAATTAAAGATTTTTAATAAGATATAA
>CAIZXK010000668.1 GCA_903936865.1 uncultured Bacteroidales bacterium
ATTGAAACCTATAAAGCTATTGCAATTAATAATATGATAAATTATAAAATTCCTGCAAGTATTACATTATCACAAGGAATTTTAGAATCCGCAAACGGGAATAGTGATTTGGCAATAACTGCAAATAATCATTTTGGTATTAAATGCCACAAAGACTGGCAAGGTGAAAAATATTTTAAAGACGATGATGAAAAAAATGAATGTTTCAGGGTATATAAGGATGCAAGTGAATCTTTTAAGGATCATTCCGCATTTCTAAGAAGCAGGGAACGTTACACTTTTTTGTTTTTTTTCAATATTAATGATTACAAAAGCTGGGCTCAGGGATTAAAGGAAGCTGGTTATGCCACAAATCCCAAATATCCACAATTATTAATAAAAATTATTGAAGATTATAAATTATTCGAATTAGATAATGAAAATCTAAATGCTGCTTTACTTGCAAAATCTGAATTTAATGAAATTGGATTTAAATCATCAAGTGATGATTCTGAGGATTTTGAATCTGTTTTAATAGGTAATGGCAGTAGAAAGGTTTATTTGAATAACAGAGTACAGTTTATTTTTGCAAAAAAAGGTGATAATTTCTTTAGCATTGCGGAAGAATTTGAGTTGAAACCCAATGAAATAATTCGTTATAATGATTATTCAAAAGAATATAAAATAAAGACAGGTGAAAAAATTTATATTAAGCCCAAAAGAAGAAGAGGTTTTGCTGAATTTCATATCGTTAGAAAGAACGAAACCATGTTAGAAATTTCTCAATTATATGGGATAAAATTAAAATTGCTCTATAAGAAGAATCGTATGGAAAAAGAAGAAAAACCTAAAACAGGTCAGAAATTATGGCTTAAAAAAACAAAACCAAAATAAACAAACTAAATAGTTTGTAATAACCTGACTTAATAAATAGATTTCTTTAATGAAATAAAAAAGCAATGCGATAATATAATATTATGATTATTAATTTATTTAAAATAAAAAAGCCCGTTTTTCAACGGACTTTTTTGTAAGATTATTGTAGAGGAGTAACAACCTCTATTAATTCAGGAAGATCCATTCCCAAATTCTTTAAGTGTTGTATTGTTGGAACTCCGTTTTTGTTCCATCCACGACGAGCATAAACAGCATCGAGCAATTGTTCATAGCGATCTTCGCGATAAGCACGTGTTATAGCTACTTTTTCTTCATCGGTTTTTCCAATAGGATTTATTCCTATCAACTCTTTCATTTGTTTATCGTAACGTTCCTGACGTGATTCGTATTCCTCCACAGTTACAGGGCCGGCAGCACGATAAGGTTGTGCATCGTCTTTACGAACACCATGTCCTTTGCGGATATTAAATATACGTTGGAAATTATATACTCTTTCTGATTGACGTATCAGTTCATGTTTATCAACATTATTGCCCGTTACTGCATTATAAATAGTAACATAATTGTCAACATGTTCAGGAACTTTGGCAGGTTCATCTGTTTCTTTATTGTTTTCAGGTTCTACATCATTCCATGGCAGTTTACATAATCCCATCAAACCAAACCATGTACGGAACATTGGGAAATAATGTAAAGCTTCAGCTTTCTTTTCAAAAGTTGGTATCTGATTATTAACCATATCCATAAAAATTAACCAAGCTTCGTCGTGTTGAGGACCTTTGTTGGTCATAGCATAACCACCTTGTTGAGCCAACGATTCTTTAGATACATACTCTGAATATTCAAGGCCTTTGTTTTCCATTCCGAAATCATTCATTGTAGCATAATCGCTCCAACCTTTTTCTTCAAAATAGTATTTCATCTTACGGATACCCATACCTGCAATCTTACCAAATTCTTCGCCACGTGCTAACTGATGTAAACATTCCATTGCATCATCCGCATTTCCCCAATTGAATTTTAAACCACCTGTGCGTTCTTCATTCAGGATACCTCTTTCCCAGCATTCCATAATGAATCCCATAAGCGTACCCCATGAAATAGTACAAACTCCGTAAGTATCGCAATAGAAATTTGATTCAATAATATAGTCAGGATTAAAAATACCACAGTTAGAACCCAAACCACCTACATTTTCGTATTCAGGACCATCAACAATAACTTTGCTTCCTTTATAAGGGCCGGTTCTTAATTCGTAATTATCAACACCTTTGGCACAAGCCATATTACAACCAATCCAGCAGCCATCGGGCACACCTTGTGTAAAATAGCTTTTCCATACTTCAGAATTGATTTTGTAAGCATCAGGATGTTTTCCGAATTTGAAATTATGAGTTGGCAACAAATCATAAGCATCCATTATTTCAACTAAGTGTGCAGTACCTTTAGAACGCATTTCACATTGAGAATCGTCAAGTTCGCGCATTTCTTTATTAAATTTGCGACCACGTTCCATAATAGCTTCCAGATTAACTACATTGTTTAAGTTACCTTTTACACCGCCAACTTTACAGACCATTGCCAATACTTTTTTATGACGGAAAATAGTTCCCAAACCACCACGGCCTGCTTGTTTCAGACGAACAACTTTACGTTTCATATCATAAAAAGTAAAGTTAAGCATACCTATTAATGAATTAGCTGCAGCTTTACCGCTTGATACAACAGCAACATTGTATTTATCCTTTTCGGTATCAGCAAACATTTCGTGCAATTCTTCGCCTAACAAATGGCTATCATAAGATAAACCTTCAGGAGCCTCAAAAATTTCAACAACTCCGTCAATCCCATTGATATAAACAATAACTTCTTTATCTGAAATACCTTGTAATTCAACAGCATCAAAACCTGAGAATTTTGAATATGGACCAAAAAAACCACCCACATTGCTATCCATGATAGAATCAGTTTGTGGTGAAATACCCACAACAATAGATTTTCCGGTTCCAGAATACTGGGTAATACCACAAATAGGACCACCTGCAATTACTACTTCATTTTCAGGATCATTCCATTTTGTTTCGGGACGAGTTGCATCCCATAATAATCTTAATCCAAAACCTTTACCACCAATGAATTTTTCTTTCATTTCCTGACTCACTGGTTTTTCTTTTATTACTTTATCGCCGACATTTACGTATAAAGTTCTGTTATTATACCCCTTTTCCACAGGTAATAACTGATAATTGTAACTTGCCAAAACCTTACGGTTAGCCTTAATTTCGTGAAGATTCATAAAATATATATTGTTTTTGTTTGTTTGCTTTAAAAAAGTGTACAAACCTACTAATTTTTTCTCAATTAATAAAATAAAGAGGATAAAACTTTTTAAAAATTTGAAATGAGTCTGATATAAAAAAACTATCATTTTTATATTATTTAAAAACATAAATATTTTTCATAAATTTATATCAGATTCCTAAATTATTTTTAACTTCGCTTTTCAATTTTTAATATAAATGGCATTAAAGAAGAGAACTTTAACTTTGGAATCTGATTGTGATTTTTCAATTATTGGAATTTCATGTCATATTGCTGATTATAGGTTTGTTCATTTTTTGAATAAAATTCAAAATTTTAATTTCGTTCGTCTTGATGAATTTGAATTTTTTGTTAAATCTATCAAAGATTCATTAAAATTTCCTTTCTATCTTTTTGATGATAATGAAAATTATACTTCCTATTATGTTATTGCAAACCGAAGCAAGGATGGTATTCTTGTGAATGAATGGAAAATGTTTGATTATTTAATGATTTCTAATAGTAATTTAAATGAAGTAAAATTAAAAGCGTTAACCGCACTTTTGAGAAATATTCCAGGGGTTTTAGCTATTTCTAATCTTCAGATAGAAAAAAAAACAGAAATCGAGAAATTATTAGCTGATATTGAAATATACATATTAAATTTTCATAAAAAGAGATAGAATTGATAATTCCAATTGAAATTATAAATATATTAGAAAAGCAGAAAATATGAGTAAAAAACTATATTCCAAAAATAAGTCAAATAGTTCATTCAATTTATTCTTATATAAACTTGACATTATACTTTTTAAGTTTTTAGCAAATTTTTCTAAGAAAAACAGAAAAAGAAAAGCAAAAAGAAATAAAGAATCACTTAAATTAACTTTACATAAATATAATTATCGGCTTTTTAAATTTAAAAAATGGTTTACAAAAGAAAGCAGATATTATCGACGAAAAAAAAGAAAAGAATTTTTCAGATATATTAAATTCAGAATTAATATTTTCTATAAAAAAATAGCCTATTGGAATAGTAAAGAAATTAGAGAAATAAGAAGAAAAAACAGAAAAAAAGCATGGAATTTCTTTATTGAAAAGCGAAGATTTTTTTTCGAACTTTATGTTTATAGAATATATAAATCGTTGGTTGATATAAAGAAATGGCTAAAGGATATTGAAAATCGTAAGAGTTTTATAACTAATATTATAACATCGAGTATTTTATTTATAATTGCTTATTTTTTTACTTATTTTTTATATCAGCTTGCTACATCGTTAATGGCAAGAGCCTATAATATACATTCTGTTATTTATTTTTTCAAAACTGATTTTCTAATTCGTTCCTATTCAAATTTATGGACAAGAAATAATGTTATTTTAATTTCTTTTATCGGTCCAATGGTATCATTGGTAATTGGTTTTATCCTTTTTAGGGTTTTTCACTTTTTCAGAAAAAAGCCAGGTTTAGCTAAATTGTTCTTTTTATGGTGTACGTTACATTCGTTTAATATGTTTTTTGGGGCTTATATCGCAGGTGTTTTAACCAATAAAGGATTTGGTCTGGTAATGCTTTGGTTATTCTTTCAGTTACTGTTGAATATATCTTTTACTTTTATATGTGTTATTTTATTAATTGTTATCGGTTCTATTTCAGCAAAACCATTTTTACAAACAGCACATCATTCTTCATTAATCTCCGAATCTAATCGCACTTATTTTCTGGTAGGACAAGCCTTTATTCCTTATATAATCGGAAATATTTTTATTTTCCTTATAAGTTTGCCTGATGTAAAGCCATATCAGGCATTTATATTGGCAGTTATGGGTTTTATAATAGTACCTGTAATTTTGAAGCCCAATTATGATAAACTTAAAATTGTTAAAGAAGATGCTCCACTACGAATAAATGTGAAGTTAATAGTTGCATTTATAATTATGGTATTAATATTCAGGTTTGGATTAGGTTATGGATTTAAAATTTAATAAATGAATGATATAACAATCAAACAAGCTCAGGAAATTATTGATAAATGGATAACAACTACTGGGGTTCGTTATTTTAATGAACTGACAAATATGGCTCTTCTTACTGAAGAAGTAGGTGAAGTTGCCAGAATTATTTCACGTAAATATGGTGAACAATCTTATAAGGAATCGGATAAAGATAAGCAACTTGCTGATGAATTAGCTGATGTATTGTTTGTACTGATATGTATTGCAAACCAAACCGGTGTTGATTTATCGGATGCATTTCTGAAAAATATGGAGAAAAAAAATGGTAGAGATTCAAAAAGGCATCTTGAAAATGAAAAGTTGAAATAATACTTTTTTCTACTTAAGAATTATTAATTCAACCTGTTTTTTTATGTTTTTGTCTAATTTTTTTCTATACATAATTTAAAAAATATAATTTCGTTTTTGATTAAATAAAATTAAAATCTATGATTTATAAATTATTGTTTCAAAACAAATGGAAAGAATCGCTTCGATCGTCCATCTGGCAAAAAAGCATAGCTCTTAATATTATTTTAGGAATATTAATGCTCTATTTTTTAGTTAATTTTCTATTACTTGGGTTGTTCTCAGATAAAATAATAATGGAAATTTTTCCAGATGAAAATCCAGTAATAAAATTTAACGGATTACTGTTTTATTTCATGTGCATTGATTTATTAATAAGGTTTCTTGGTCAAACAGTTCCAACGTTGAGTATTCAACCCTATTTGCATCTTCCTGTAAAACGTTCATCCTTGATGCATTATTTATTAGGTCGTTCTGTTGTTAATCCTGTAAACTATTTTTATTTTGTAATTTTTATACCTTTTGCAATTAATGCTGTTAGTAGTATTTATAGTGCAGAAATAGCTTTCCTATGGTTGTTTATTTTATTACTAGTCATTTTTTTTGATAATTATCTTATTACTTATGTAAAAAGACAAATGGGAAATAAGCCAATAATAGTTCTAGGGTTAGGATTATTGATTGTTGCATTAATAGTTCTCGACACCTATAAAATATTTTCATTACAGAAAATTTCAGAAGATTTTTTTACTTCAATTTTACTTCAACCTATTCTTATTATAATTCCAATAATTGCATTAATTTGCATTTATTATATCAATTTTTCTTTTTTAAGGAAAAATGCTTATCTGGAAAATATCAGTAAAAATAATTCCAGAAAATCAGTTAGCACCGTTGGAGTAAGTTTCTTTAATCGTTTTGGAGTAATCGGAGAGCTTATGAATCTGGAAGTAAAATTAATGCTTCGTAACAAACGCCCGAAATCCATTATTTATATGACTCCTTTATTTTTATTGTATGGTTTTTTCTTTTATCCACAGGAAATATACATGAATATGAGTGCAATGCTTATTTTTGTAGGTGTTTTTATTTCGGGAGGTTTCATGATGACTTATGGTAATTATCTTATTAGTTGGGAAAGTAGTTATTTTGATGCTTTATTGACAAAAAGCTTTAATTTTCAGAAATATTTTCAAGCAAAATATACCTTGCTAGCAAGTGTAACTGTAATTTCTTTTCTTATTACAATTCCTTATCTTTTTTTTGATATTAAATTATTATACATCAATTTAGCTTGTTTTCTTTTTAATCTGGGTTTTAATCTTTACATTGTATTGTATTTTGCAATGAACAATAAAAAGTATCTCGATTTAAGCAAGAGTGCAACTTTTAATTATCAAGGTGTTGGAGTTTCAAACTTTATTGTAGTGTTGCCTATGTTGCTTTTACCAATTTTAATATATATTCCATTTGCTTTTATGAATATGCCAACAATTGGGTTGATAGTGATTGGATGTATCGGATTAATTGGAATAGTTTTATATAAACCAATACAAAATATTATTATCAAAAGATTTTACCAAAAGAAATACGAGATTGCTGAAGGTTTCAGGCAGCATTAATTATTAATTTATAATGTATTACAAAAATGATAACAGTAAATAATCTTACAAAGAAATATAGTAGTTCAACGGTTTTAAATTTAGATAATTTAATAATCAATAAGGGTGAGAGTTTTGGATTGGTTGGAAACAACGGAGCAGGAAAAACTACCTTTTTCCGATTGATACTTGACTTAATAAAAGCAAGTAGTGGAAATGTAACTTCTAAAAATATAAATGTTGCAGGTAATGAGGATTGGAAGCATTATACCGGTTCATATCTTGATGAAGCTTTTCTTATAGAGTTTCTTACTGCTGAAGAGTATTTTGATTTTATAGGAAAGCTGCACAATATGTCAAAAGGTGACATAGCTGAGTTTTTGAATTTATACGCTGATTTTTTTAATGAAGAGATTTTAGGACAAAAGAAATATATTCGTGATTTTTCGAAAGGTAATCAGAAGAAGATAGGTATAGTAGCTGCTATGATGGGTAATCCTGAGATAATTATCTTAGATGAGCCTTTTACTAATCTTGACCCTAGCAGTCAGATTAGGTTAAAGCGGATTTTAAAGGAATTAAAAGCAAAATATGATCTTACTTTACTGATTTCCAGTCATGATTTAAATCATGTTACAGAAGTTTGTGAACGAATTGTTGTACTTGAAAAAGGGTTGGTTGTACATGATTTGCAAACTAATGAAAATACACTCAAGCTTCTCGAAAACTATTTTGCTGTATAGTTATGTTTATTTAATTAAAATGAAATTTTAACCTGATTTTTTTATAAGTATAAAGCTATAAGTTTTCTATTTCATTAGTGTATAATATGTTTATTTGCAATAAAATGCATATAAGAAAAGTAATTTAAATAAAAAGTACATTTTTTCAAATGTGTTTTTTATTTATGCTGAATTTTAATAATCCCTTTGTTTTATTTAAGTAATTTCAATCCTAAATTAAATGTGTAGTAATTTTTTAGATAAGGAAAAGAGATATCATTTGACTCACTTATTGTGTTTGTTGGTTCTGTGTAATATCTTACATCAAATGACAAGAAGAAAATATCAATACCTGCACCCCAGAAATATTTTACGGTTATGTTTTCAATATTGCTTTTTGTAATAGGTGAAAAAGTTTTCTGAGTTGATATATTATTATCAACTACAACTGTTGATTGCACACCACCAAATCCATGTAAAGTAAAGTTTTTGTGTTTTATTACATTAAGGCCCAATACCAAAGGTATATTAATGGTATGTAATGTTAGCGATTGATCAAACTCTTGTTTTCCTGGTTCGTTTGTAAATCTACCCTCTTTTTTATGGTAGTAAATTTCGGGCTGAAGGTATATTCTGCTATCAGATCTACCATAGATTCCAATCTGGTAACCCTGATAAAGTTGTGATTTGTCTTGTTTTACATCTTCAAATTTGTAATCAGGTTTGCTAAATGCAACTTTTAAACCGAATCGCTGAGCATTACTGTAGTTGCTTGTCAATGTAATTATAGCAAACATTAGTAAGTATATTTTTTTATTCATAAGATATTTTTTTTAGTTTCCACAAAGATAATATATAAATTTGCAATATTTTAATATTTTTAACAAAAAATATTTTAAGTTAAACAAAATGC
>CAIZXK010000669.1 GCA_903936865.1 uncultured Bacteroidales bacterium
ACTATTACAATTTTATTACAGCTTTTTTAAATTTGTAATTTCTGTTTTTTTGGTCTTATTTAGAATAATTTCAATTACAGTTTTGAGCATTATTACAATTTAAAAGCAAAATTGTAATTTTTTTGTAACAGCTTAACTTCTTATTATTCTATTATTTATATCTATTTATTACAAATTACAGTAAAAAATAGACTAGAAGATTAAGGGGCTTATTTTCGCTTTTAGGCCAAATTCAAAATTATGAATTTTCGTTAAATAACAGTAAAATCATGCAATAATAAGAGGGATATTCTTCAAGTTCCTGATTTCGACCTAAAACATCTGATAAAAGTTACAGATTACAGTTTTTATATTACCGGGGGCAGGGGAGTGGGGCGTGCGAAAAACGCACCAAAACAAGGTTTTTAAAAAGGTATTAGCTTTGCTCATGTTTTTTATTGAAATATCTTGCTACATCAATAAGCTACAAAGTATAAGCAGTTTTTCACAAAAGAAAATCTGCAGTAGAAAATACAGAGCTTTTAGCTGTTTTTGATAAAACTATATTTTTAATTTAAACGATATAAAATAACCGGAGTGCGACGTAATATTTCGACCAAGATAAATTACAATTGCATTATATATCATGCTATTAACATAAACTTTTATGTTATTGCTAAATATTTTGTAATACGAGTTAGACAAAATTAACCTCTTTCTTACCTTAGCAAACTTTTACCCATTAGTATAATTTAGCAAAATTGCTTAAGCTTTCTGGAACTTGTAATATTTAAGATGATTTTATTCAAACCATTTGATTTGGTTATTCTCAATGTTAGCTCTACCCATTTTGGAATTACCAATTTGAATGTAAATGGGGAGTCCTTTTTCATTAATATCTACCTTCTGAAATTTAATTTCCGTGAAATTATCAGGTATTAAATACTTTAAATCAAATAAATTTGTATCAATTGCAATATTTAAATTTTCTTTTGATTGAACACTGCTATAAATAAAACCATTAATGTTAAATTTTTGATATTCAGATTTTAGTCTCAGTGCATTACCAAATGCTGCTGTAAATTTATAAATATTTCTATCTTCTTTTGAATTAGTTTTGAATTTATTTGATATATATTCCCAAATAATAATTTCCTCTGGATTTAAATCATTTAAAATCATTTTGTTGAAAACGTTTGTGTTTGATAAATCTGGAATTATCGCTAAAATGAAATCCTTTTGCACTATCCAATTTCCATGAGTTACTGTTATAATATCACCGATCTTAAATTCATCTAACCAAAAAGGCAACATTTCAGAAATACATGATGCCTTTGTTTCACTTCCATAAAATAGGGTTTGATTAGGTCTGTTTAATCTCGAGAAATTTTTAACATATTCTTTTGGAGGATAAGACATTTCTGAAATAGTATTAAATGACTCCTTTTCATTACAATATCTTGCTCTAAAAATACTGCTTCCTTTTTTAACAGGAACTGTATGAAATCCAATTTCTGGTAATTGAATAAATTTGGAAAACATTTTCTCATAAATAAAATTATTAATTTTAAAAA
>CAIZXK010000670.1 GCA_903936865.1 uncultured Bacteroidales bacterium
AATATCTTTAGAAATATTTTTTTTTGCAACTTTGGTACAACAACATGCTAATAATAAAATTATTACAATTAAATATTTATTCATATTTTTTAATGTTTTGACTTATTTGATTTAAACATTTTAATCATTCTATCTTGAAATTCTTCAATTATATAAGATCCAAAAGTGGAATGTATTTCTAATGCAATTTGTTTTGCAGTGCCATTTAAGGAAGGCCAATTATTGTAATTTGCTTGTATTTTATCGGTACTTGTAATTCTTGTTGAATTAAAATTTAATATTTCTTTTTTTTCTTGCCCAATTGTTAAAATAGTCTCATGACAATACAAACTATTATTTATATATTGACTACTATATACATTTGAAATTTGTGATCCATTGTCAATAGTTTGAATTCTTTGATTACCCATTTCATCAATAAAATTCTGTACAATTGCATCATTTTTATATGAATACTCTTTTGGAACTAAAGAATATCCCATATCATTCATAAATAATTCTGCCTTTCCTCCACCGTCTAACATTAATTCTGTATTAAAAGACCCATCATTATTTTGTGATGAAATTTTTCCTCCATATTTACCCATTAATCCAATATCTGATGAAGTACCATCCTGTTTAGTAAACATACCATTTGCACCTAAATGTTTCCAACCTTCACCTTTCATTGCACCTGTGCCTGCATCATTTTTACTCATTTTATTATTATAATAAACAGCACCCGTATTTTCATTCTCAAACCAATCTCTCCCATCCGGATCCACCAGCATCACCGGATTCCATGCACAATATGCATAAGGGCTAATATTAGGATACTTATCACTCAGCGGGTCAACGCTTAATGCAAAAACTGCAGGATCAACGTTGTATTCATTGTCTGAATCAATAGAAAATAATTTGATAATCTTTTTAGTTTTTGTATTCAACAGTGCATGGTAATATTGAATACTATCCACAGCCTCATGCATTTCATCGAACAAGCCGTTTGAAAGCGTCATATAGCGTTGCTTTGCTTTTATTGGCGCAAACGGATTTGGTGTTTTGTCTTTTAAGATATAGCCTTCATTCTTTTGCCGGATATGTGCAAGTATATTTCTTTCGATTTCTTTGGGGATTTCTCTGTAACCTAATGCATAAAGATAGCTTAATTGTTGTTCGTAGCTTTTTAAAAGATTGTTAGTTTTTTGATTTGTTCTTGCATTAGTAAGTTTTTTTATCTTGTTTTCTTTCATTGCAGCCAATAACCTGTTTTCAGTTACTTCTGCTTTCAGCAGCAAGGCATTCATTGAAAGGCTATCGTATTTAAATGCCAGCCCGGCACATTGCAGCAGGAAGTCGTTGGTATTGTCTTTATATTTATGCTGATAGCCTTTAGCAAGATATATCAGATTTAAGGCAACGGCTTCTTTATCACTCAACATTCGCTGTGCCATACCGTTCATGATGGATGTATTGGTAGTATAAGTAAGCGTTTGTATGGTGCCATCACCCGGAAAGCTCTTACTTGCCAGCTCTACATTATAAAAGTCCCCTCTTTGATTTCTATTTTGAATATAAATATGATGGGGAGTAACGGTTAATCGTGCATCGGATTGCAAACGGTCAGAAAATAATTTAAACAATACAGCCAATGAATAGCAATTGCCTTGTTTTTCGTTGCTTAACAAAAGACTTAATACCTGTGTATTCTCCCAGTTATCAATGCCATAAGGGTCGTAAGCTGTATAATTGTAAGGCGTTTTGAAATATTTATCTTTATTGATAATTACAAAAGCGGTATCAGTTATATATTTGAATATTGCCCAATTATCGGTATTCGATATAAAATAAGTTTGCTCCCAAGGTTTCAGAGTTTTGTATTTCTCTTTATAGTATGTTCTTACATCTTCTGCATAAGCATTTATTATATCAGTATGAAAATCTATCAGACTTTTAAAATCATCATACTTAAAATAATTATCATGATAGGCATTCTCGGTAATAAAAACTGCCTTTTCATAATTCAAGCTGTCTTTACCTTCGAGCATATTTTGCAAGGCAGCGTATGCTTTGTAAAAATTTACTTTAGAAGAATCAGCTATTGTTGTTTGTGATTTTCCGTAGAAAGTTAACAATACAAATAATAAGGTTAGTGTAATTATTGGCTTTCTCATTGTATTATTGGTTTTGTATGATAAATAAATCTCTTTTTTTAAGATTATCTAATTGTTTTAAGTCTTGTAAATTGGCTTTGTTTTCCTGATTTTGCAACATTTTATCATAAATGGCTTCAGGTATAGGTTCGTAGCCTAATGATTCTATTTTTGTTTCAAGTAAATTCAAATCATTTATCAGTGCTTTTGCTTCGGGTATATTTTCAATTTCTTCTTTTGTTTTATCCGGATTATTCTTTGCTATCCGGTTAAGTTTAATATTAGCCACTTTTACACGTAATAACCATGCGGTAATGTTTGCTTCTTTGTTTGGAAAATAATTTATGGCATAGTCAACACATTGTGCAATAAAGCTACCGTCAGTTATTCCGAACTTTTTATCATAACTGCTTGCCAGATCAAGCATGGCACAGGCAACAATCTGTTGACTGTTCATAGTGTTGAGGTAGATTCCTTTTTTAATGGCAAGCGATTTGATATTAAAATTTTCTTTATACCATTGGTCGCTGATCTGCCAGTTGGTTGTAACTTCATAATTGTGAATATTCCCTTTATTGTCAGGGTATTTTATAAAAGAATGTATGGGAGCATACGACAAATAGGTTTTTGCACCCAATTGTTCAGCCAATATTAAATAAACAATGGGTAAAGTATGGCATTGTCCGTTGCCTGTTGCAAAAGTTTTTGTTACATAATAGCTTCTTTCGTCTTTTTGTGCTTTATAATCCTGATAATCGTAATAAAAACCCAGATGGGTTTCTGGTTTTATTCCGGGCATTTCTTTATTATGCTTTTTGCCTATAGTGAGGGTATCGCTCATAAATTTTTGTATGCCAAAATGTAATGAAATATTGTTCTTTAAACTGTATTTGTTTTCGACTAACCATTGCCTGATAAAATTACTGCTTTTTTTTATCTGTAAATCGTATTCTTCTTTGCTGAGATATGTATTACCATTTGCATTTTCTATTTCATAATAAGCATCTTTAACTGATAGGGGAGTTTTTCCTGTGAGCATATCTTTCAGTTTGTCGAAAGCATCGCTATAAGCTTTGGTTTGTTGTGCAAATTCAGGTGATTTCCAGTAATCTTCTTTCGAGGGTTTTCTTAATTTTAATGATTCCTCATTGATTCTTTGATTTTGCTGATATGCTTCCTGTCTTATACCATTTATGTATTGTTTAAGTTCCAAAATCTGATTATTTGATGGAGGAGTTCCTTTTGGGCGGGTATTGGAATTATAAACTCCTGTGGGGTTTAACATCGTAGGATTCGGTACATATTGTGCATAACAAATAGTATTTGTTATTAATACAGCAAAGAGAAGTAAAACTCTTTTCATATCCTAAGGTATTTGGTTTAATTAATAAGTATAAAAAATTGTTTTCAGATTGCAAATGTAATTATTATTTAATGTTAAATCTAAAATCTGCAAAGATTTTTATCAGAGTTTTATTATTAGCTATTTACAATACTGTTTCATTATTTTAATTTATTAAATAAAACTAATGAAATAAGTGAAATTAGTGGCGAATATAATAAAAAATGCGGGTATAAGGTTAAATAAAAACTTATATAAATAATCACTACCATCCGACTAAAAAATGATTTTGGATTTAGCCTGATGCAACTATATGTATATCAGATGTTGGATTTTGAATTTTGATGTCATTGTTAAG
>CAIZXK010000671.1 GCA_903936865.1 uncultured Bacteroidales bacterium
ACTACCGATCGCTAAAAACTATATGCCAAACTTACCAACCTGGTAAAGAATGCCATAAAATATACTCATAACGGCTCAATTGAATTTGGATATAATCTAAAAAAGGACAATGAGACTGATGAACTTGAGTTTTACGTTAAAGACACAGGAATTGGCATTCCAAAAGAAAGGCAGCAAGCTATATTTGAGCGTTTTATTCAGGCTGATATTTCTGATAAAATGGCATATCAGGGAGCCGGATTGGGTTTGGCAATTTCCAAGGCTTATGTGGAAATGCTTGGTGGAAAAATAAGAGTTGAAAGCGAAGAAGGCGAAGGTTCCTGTTTTTATTTTACGTTGCCTTATAAAACCGAATTTGTGTTGGAAAACATAGATTTAGAACTTTCACCTTTAGCAACTAATGAAAAAGTAAAAAAACTAAAAATATTGATTGCCGAAGACGATGAAGTGTCTGAAATGCTGATTGACAGTTTAGTTAAATCATTTGGTAAAGAAATTTTAAAAGCAAGAACAGGAGTTGAAGCCATTGAAATTTGCTACGACAATCCTGACATTGACCTCATTATGATGGATATTCTTATGCCTGTAATGGGAGGATATGAAGCCACACGTAAAATAAGGGAATTTAACAAAACCGTGGTTATTATTGCCCAAACTGCTTATGCGCTGGCAGGCGACAGGGAAAATGCAATAGCCTCCGGATGCAACGATTATATATCAAAACCGATTAATAAAACCGAATTATTGTCATTGTTGCAAAAGTATTTCGAAAAATAAATTAAACTAACATTAAACTAAAAATTTATCTTACTCACTAATGATTTACAATAAAATAACTTTGTCTTTTTCTGAAAATGATGAAAAGCTTTTCAGGAAAGAATACTTTTATGACTCAATATTTCAATTTAGAATTGCTTTCGTATTAGTAATAATCCTCTATGGTGCATTTGGTTACCTCGATTCGCGAATGATTCCTGAATTTGCAGATTCTTTTCATGTAATCCGCTATTTCTTCGTTATTCCAATATTCTCAATTGTTTTTCTTTTATCTTTCACCCGATTATTTCGAAAAATATGGCAGGTATTGTTGCTCTTTAGTTTTATTACAGGTGGGTTAGGTATCAGTATTATGACAATGCTTGTCCCTGAAAATTTTGCATATTATGCAGGGATGATGCTAATCTTTTCCGCAGGTTACTTTTTTATTAAACTCCGTTTTTTTTGGGCTGCAATTGCAGGTTGGTCCACACTTATTATTTATAATATCGGAGCTATATATTATGCAAATACACCCATTACAATACTCATTAACAATAATTTCTTTTTTATAAGTGCTAACCTGATTGGGATGTTTGCCGCTTATAATATTGAATATTATGCACGTCGCAATTTTTTCCTGAGTCAGAAACTTGAAAGTGAAAAGATACAAGTGCTGGAAGCTAACAAAAACCTTGAAATAATTGTAACGGAGCGCACCAGTGAACTTTTAAAAGCTAAAGAAAAAGCAGAAGAAAGCGATCGTCTTAAATCTGCGTTTCTCGCCAATATGAGCCACGAAATCAGAACACCTATGAACGGCATTTTAGGATTTTCTGAATTATTGAAAGAACCCGATTTAACGGGTGGACAGCAACTTGAGTATATCAGGATTATCGAAAAAAGCGGGAAGCGGATGCTCAATATTATCAACGATATTGTTGATATTTCAAAAATCGAAGCTGGTCTTATGAAACTCGATAGTAAGGAATCGAATATTAATGAGCAAATTGAGTATATTTATACTTTCTTTAAGCCTGAAGTTGAAGCAAAAGGGATGAAACTCTTTTTTAAAAATCCATTATCAGCAAAAGAATCCATTATCAATACTGACCG
>CAIZXK010000672.1 GCA_903936865.1 uncultured Bacteroidales bacterium
ACATTGGTGTTTTGAGTAGCAGAATTTATACCTCTGGTATCAGTATTACTGGTTCCATTTACAAATATAGAATTATTTGCAACTATGGCATAGAAATTATTAGGATACATTCTGACAGCATAAGTTCCGGTAACACCATTCAGTAAACTTATGAAATTATTGGCAATCAATGATTTTGCCGAGGCTGTTCCTGTCATATACTCATACCCAATACCTTGTGTATTAGTACAATTTGACAAAATAATAGTATTTCTGGTAACTTTTGTTGAATCATAACCATAATACATTGATAACCCAATCCTTGTTCCCGTATATGATAGAGAAGAGATGATTGTATTTGAATCAATAACCGGTGAATTAGAATATTCTGAACGAATACCATATTGCATGAAGCCTTCAATAAAGTTCTTGGCTACATATACTCTGTCAAGTCTTGAAGTAGTGGAAACACCTTTAATAAGAATACCAATTGATCCTCCAATGGTATGATTGCCAACTATCATATTGTCAGTACTATTTGCATCTTCGGAACGGATTAGTGCTAAATCAGTAGTAGCTCCTGTATTTGTATTAGTTATAAAGTTTCCAATAATATTGTTATATTTTGAACTGTTGGCAATCACGATTGCATTACCATAAGTTACACCCAATGCATTAAATTTAAGGTTTTTAATAGTAACATATTGACATCCGTTCAGTTTAATAATCCAGTTGTCGGTTGTTGCAGTACCTGCTGCACTTAATATAACTGAAGTGCTGTCGTTATTTAATGATTTTATTGTAACTGTATTTACAGACGAAGAACCTAAAATAGATGGAATTGTATATCTGCCTGTGTATGTACCTGGTTTAATATTAAATACAATCGGACCACAAATACCGTTGCTTGAAATAAAATTAATTGCAGTTGTAAGATTCAGGAAATCAGCTGTAGAATCTCCAACCGTGTAATTTCCAGCTGAAAGACCTGCATAAATATTTAAAAATTTCAAAGTATCGTTTGCAGGATAACCATCAGCGTTGTTATTAGGTAAAGATGTCCATATAAATAGGTTATAATTTATTAATGATAAGAAATTATAATTTCCTATGTTAATATTTGTATCTGCCAATGAAGCTAATGAACCTGTATAAGTGACAGGAGTTTGATTAACTCCATTTATACTCCAATTAATGTTAACAGTTGTTAATGCACTGGTTCCAAAATTTTTAAGTTTAACGATTACATCTGTACTGCCTGGGCAAATTGTTCCTTGCAATAGGGAAACAATCCCAGCATCATCATTATACATTTGAATTTCATCACATCCGGGATCTGGTGCTGTTGTATTTCTCAGTTGTCCGTCAATATCATCTGTTACTTCAGGTACAGGAGTTGCTAATCCTTTAAGAGTATAATTAGTAATGTGAGGATCAGTTAGTCCGGCAAATTGAGGATTCATAGAAACTGAATTGGCTTCCTGTGTTGTTGCTGTTTTTAGAGCAGCAAGATTTGCACAGGTAGTACCATTAAATGTTGCTAATGTGGCTCCTGTGGTAAAGTAGTTATTATTATTAAAAGAATAGTTCTGGAAATTTGAACTGCAAATTGGCGAACCACTGGAAGCAGAAGGAGTAGTATGAAGTAATTTTGAACCATTGCTATATAAAATATTATTTTTAAATGTTATATAATTATTACATCCATAATAATTATTAAAGTTAACCACGACAGCTGTAGGATTACCAACAAAGGTATTATGATAAAACTTTACATAAGTATAAGTACCACCTCCATCAAATATATAACTTGAAGATGGGTTTCCATAAAAATAGTTATTGTAAACCAATGCTTCCTGACCAGCACCGGTACCACTATTAACCCAACCTTCCCAAACACGAACTCCACCTAAATTGATAAGTTTATTATTATAGAATTTCCATTGACCAGAAAGATTAGTTGTGAAAATACCTCCATTTCCAGTTTTAGTTGCATCGCTGAAAAGTTCATTATATCCAAAATTTAATGCATCTATTCTATTTAAATACATTGGTTTTGCTGATTGATTGTACATATTATTGTACTTAATCACAACATTTGTAGAAGCCACTGTAGATAAAAAATTAATTGCCATTCTTCCAAAATTCATTTTATTGGCAATAAGATTCAATCCAGTAATTTGGTTTAATGTAACACAACGGATAAGAACCTGATTATCATCAATATTTGCAGTTTGAGTTCCTTCAAGGATACTGTTTTGGATACTGATATTAGATAATGTCCCTGTAAGTGTAATTATATTAGCATTAGTAGTATTTAAAGCTTTTAATGTAATTCCTTGAAGGATAATATTTCCAGTATTATTAAAGTTAAATAAATAATTATAAGTTGTTCCTGTTGCATTATATTGCAATACAACTGATGTACTATCATTATTTAATGATTTGAATGTTATGGTATTAATTGCACTTGAACCGGTAATTGCTGGAATCAGGTAATTTCCAGTATAAATTCCTGGATTGATATCAAATACAACAGGGCCAGAAACACCACATTGCAACGATGAAATAGCAGCTTCAACAGAAGGATAATCAGCTCCAATACCACCAACAGTATATGTTCCACTCAAGGGTGCAGAACAGGAAAATACTGATTTGTACATGGTATCATTCACATTGTAAATATCCTGTGTATTATTTGGCATCTCTGTCCATGCTTTTATTTGAGAATATCCGGTTCCAAATGTAAAGTTGCCTATAACTATTGAATCAATTCCGAATTGAGGAATATTTCCAGTATATGAATAAGGTAGTTGCAAAACTCCATTAACTGACCATTTTATAGTAACTGCAGTTAATGGTAATTGTCCAAGACTCTGGATAGTTACTTTAATATCTTGATTGGCTGTTGTTATCATGCTAGGAGGCTGATTTATCTGAACAATACCAGCTTCATTTTGAGGAACAGCAAATTCATCTGCTCCAATACATGGATTTATTGCTCTCAAATCTCCATCAATATCATCAGTTATTTCTGCCAATGATTTTCCCCTGCTTCCCAATAAGAAATTAGATGTATGCAAATCACTAACACTTACATACATTGGATTAAGGCTCAAAGAGTTTTGATCTTTTCCACTTGCTAGTTGTAAAGCAGCAAGATTTGTTTTTGCTGCCCCCCAATAACCTAAATTAGTACCCGTTGCATAAAAATTGTTGTTATTGCTTGAATCAATACCGGGCGTAACTGTTGGAGCATAAAAAGCATAACCACCACCTGTATTTGAAGAAATATTATTGTATAGATTTATACCACTTCCATATCCAACATAAAATGCATAACCAGTTGTAGTTCCTTTTGTTACATTTACTGAATTATTAAAAATCTTCATATTCTTTGAATAATTAGAATATAAACCATAAACAGTACTTGTACCAACCGATTGACTGATAAAGTTATTGGCAACCAAACTATTTCCAACACCACCATTATTATTGTAATACAAATAAAAGCAATAATTTGTGGTAGCAGCTGTCATGTTTATCTTATTTTTCAAATAAATACCATTATCATTATAATAGGCATATACACCATAAGCCGTTGTTCCTGATGGATTTGAAACAATATTTTTTGTAACAGTTATGCTATCCTGATAATATAATGACATTCCATAATAATTGAATCCAGTGATACTATTTCCTTCAAATACATTACCTTTTTCTTTATTAGCAGATGCACCATAAATGTAAACACCATAATAACCATTAAGGATTGTATTATTTTTGAATGTATTATAGTTTTCATTAAAGGTGCTGGCATTATAAATACCTGCCATCGAGGATGTTGTTCCATTCATTTCGAGTTTACATCCTTCAAGCGTGTTATTACTTGCACCGTTTGCTAACACGGCAACATAAGCATAAGTAGCACCGGTTGCCTTAAAGGTGATATTTTTAACTTTAACAAACTGAGATGCATCAAACTTTAAAACAAAATTATCTCCGGTTCCTGTTGCACTATAGATAAAGTTTACGTCTGCCTGATTACCTGATTCTGATTCAAATGTAACTGTATTTATAGCAGATGTATTATTAATATAAGGTATAGTCAGTTGCTGGTTATAAGTTCCTGATTTTATCTTGAAGGTAACAGGTCCCATTACTCCGCAATTACCCAAAGCTGTGAAAACATCATTGAAAGTAGGAAAGTCTGATGTAGAGTTTCCTACTGTGAATACTCCAGCCAGATTCTGACAACTGTACAAACTAAATGTCAATGTGTCGTTTGCAGGATTTTGATCAGCCACACCATTTGGTAAATCTGTCCAAGTTTTCAATGTATGAACACCTAATGTAAAATTGAAGTTTCCTAAATTGACTGTTCCAGAAACAAAATCCTGATCCAAACTGCCATTCCAGTTTGCGAAACTTTGATAAACTCCATCTACCGACCAATGAACTTTGGCTGAAGTAAGAGTTGTTGTTCCCATATTTTTTATCTTTACAGAAATTGGAACATTTGTATTTGCTACTATTACATTTGATGGAGAAATAACTGAAGCAACTTTTGCATCAATTGCAGAAGTACTTGATTCAAAATTTATTTTGATGTTTGCTCTTTGTCCGGTTGTTATAGAAGAACTTGGAACAGAAGCTGTACCATAAAATGTACTAGCCATACCGCTTGCTGTTGTATATTGCCAGGTAGGAGCACCTGTTGCATTTCCGGGATGATAAAATTCTACAAAAACCATCAGGTTTTCATTTCCTGCATAAGAATGAAGATTCCCAGTATTACATGTAAAAGTCTGCCAACCAGCCGAAACACTAAGATTTTGTGTAGTACTTTCATATATTTTTGTAGCACCTGCTTTTTGAGCATTATAATCTGTATAAATACTTGGAGCCATTACACTTGATGTACTTTTTACAAAGATTCGCATAGTAGCATTACTCAAATTATATCCAAAGGCATCCGTTTTATTGAAAGCAATGGATTCAATGGTACCTCCTGATTTTATTTCATCTTTTGTCATTAAAGCAACATAATAACTATATAGAGAAGTTGTTGTAGATGAATTTATGTATATCGGACTATTGTAACCTGTTGAAGCTCCATTACCTACCTGAACTGTTGGAATTCCTTTTTTTATTAGAAATAATTGACAAGTGGACGGAAGTGTTGCAGAATTATTATAAATGTCATTTGCTGTTATAGAATAGCAAAAAGTTGTATTGTATGGTGAGGAAGGCAAAATTGCAGTATAAAGAGAATCTGTAACATTTGTCATAGGTAAAACTATATTAGTTCCCCCATTCATCGAATAGCTCAGATTTACACTTCCCAATCCGGAAGAATCCTTAACCCAGGCATTTATTTGTAAAGGACCTGTTACATAAATGGTATCAGCTAAAACTGGTGCTTTAAAAGTAATTGTTGGTGCAGTTAACTCATTATTAGCAGCTATAACCTGAACATCATCAAGCAACCAACCATATCTTCCTTGTCCACCAACATAACCACCATCGGTAATACGGAATCTTATTTTTACATTTGATTGATTAGCTATCAGATCGGAAAGGTCGAAGGTTTCATTTTTCCACCAGCTATTTGTTGGCATAGTGGTAGTGTCTCCGGCAACCCATGTAGAATAGGAATTCTCACTAAATTTATCCAATGCCATCACTCCATTTCCACGGTAATAAGGTGCACTTATCAGCAACCAGTTGTTACCGCCATCGATGGAATATTGAACCGAACCACCATCTGTAATGTATAATTTACAGATTTGTGCAAATTTCAGAAAAACCTTACTATAACCAACAGTACTGAAAGTATTGGTAGTCAGATATGTGGTTGCTGACGACTGCACCATCGTCGAATCGGCTCTTAATCCTGAATTTTTAAGATGGGTTGTAATTGCCCACGGATTTGCACCGGCAGGATCTGAAGTACTTGTTAGACTATCTCCCAATGAAGGAAGCTCAAAATTTTCGTTAAATACAACAGATGTTTGTGATTTTGCGCAAGTTGCAAATATCAAAACAATGAAAAGTAAAAATAACTTTTTCATAATAGGAATGTATTAATATATAAATGTTAGTTAAAATTTCTTATTACAAAAATATAT